>CALGHC010000250.1 GCA_937915965.1 uncultured Myxococcales bacterium | reverse complement strand
CGGCTACGGCGGCGGCGGCGGCAAGCCCGGCTACGCGGGCGGCAGCAGCGGTGCCCAGGGCAAGGGACCGGGTGGCAAGGGCGCGAACGCGTGGGCCGATCTGGCAACGCTGCCCGGCGGCGCAGGCTCTAACAGCAGCGCGGGGCTTGTCATCTTGACCTACGCTGCCGAGGCCTGTTCGCTGTGATGGCCGGCGACGAGGCGAGGCGACGAGGTACCACCCAACCCGACGAGGCGACGAGGTGCCACCCAACCCGTGGGTCCACCCGTGGGTCCGGCGACCCCGTCGCAGAGAATAGTGCGTCCGACTTTGGCCACTTCGTTCGTCAACTGTGCATGAGGGGGCCATTCACCAGCCGCGCCCCCGGGGAGCACAGCCCATGCGCGACGTACGCTTTGTCGACCGCAACACCATCTACGAGGTCACCGCCAGGACCAACGGCAGCGAGTTCCTCTTTCCGCCGACGCCCGAGCTCGCCGAGCTCATCAAGGGCTGCATCGGGCGCGGCCAGGCCCGCTATCCCGTGCGACTCATCGCCTTTGTTTTTCTCTCGAATCACTACCATATGCTGCTGTCGGCGGACGACGCGCGGCGCCTGAGCGACTTCCTGGGCTTCGTCAACGGCAACATCGCCCGCGAGGTCAACCGCTACAACGGGCGCACTGGTCACGTCTGGGGCGCGCGGTTCCGGGCGATCCCCGTGAGCGACGAGGAGGCCGCCCAGGTGGGCAGGCTGCGCTATATCCTGGCACATGGCGTCAAGGAGGGGATCGTGCGACGGGTTCGCGATTGGCGCGGCGCGTCGTCGGTGCGGGCGTTGCTCGGCGAGTGCGACGCCGGCGCGGGCGCCGGGGAAGGCGCCGAGGTGGCCGAGTTCGCTGGCACCTGGTACGACCGCGTCGCCGCCTACGCCGCGGGTAGGCGCAAGAGCGCCGGCCCCGAGCCGAGTGAGTTCGCGACGAGGTGCCCGATCGAACTGAGCCCGCTGCCGTGCTGGCAGCACCTGTCGGCCGACCAGTATCGCGCGAGGATCGCCGACTTGGTGACTGACATCGACGGCGACTCCGACGGCTGCGGCGCTGCGGACGGCGTCGCAGCGCCCCCGGTTCCGCCAGCCGATCCCGGCCTCGACCCCACTGCGGATGGACCTCGCGGCCAACCCGAGCGCCCCAAGCACAGCAAACGCAGCCGAGCGCCGCGGGTCCACGCGGCGACCAAGGCCGTGCGCGAGCTCATCTGCGCGGCCCTTCGCGAGCTGCGTCGTTGCTACGCGGAGGCGTCGCGCCGCTACCGCGCCGGCGAGCTCGACGTCGCGTTTCCCGCGGGCACATTCCGACCGGGCGGCGGATTCGTCGCGTTCTGAGCCGAAGCCGCAGCCACGCCGCGCGCGGCGGCGTAGTGAGTGCGCACGTTCGAACGACCATCTAGACCGGGGCGGCCCGGCGCGGGGTAGTCTGCTCCCGAGCCTGGACTGAGGCGGGATCCCCCCCCCCGAGCGACTCGGCCCTGCTCAAGACGACGCTCGAGCGCGGCTAGGAGCCAAAGATTGCGCGATCGCGGCGCCAGGGGTTGCGCGTGGCGGCGCTCGACCGACGACAAAGGTGGCACCTCGCTGCCTCTCGCTGCCTCGCTGGCACCTCGCTGGCACCTCGCGGGGGTCGCGCGGCGGCGCTCGACCGACGACAAGGGTGGCACCTCGCCTCGCCGCCGCCGCCTCGCCTCGCGACGACGACAAGGGTGGCACCTCACCTCTCGGTCCGCGAGGGTGGCGAGCCCGCCTCGCGAGCCCGACCGACGACAAGGGCGCGAGCCTACCACTTCGCCGTCAGCCCAAGCCTCGCGTCAAACCCCGGCGCGTCGAAGCCCGATCCAAACACCCGATACGGCCTGTCGAGCAGATTGTCGATCACCACATGCACACGCAGCGCCTCGCTGGCGCGCCATTCGCCGCGCAAGCCGACGGTCCACCAACCGGGCGCTTCGCTGCAGGGGTCGCGCAGGAGTCCTGGCTCGCCAGCTACCTCGCAGATGCGCAGGTCCTTCTGGTCGTCGGCATGAAGTCGGTCCTGGCTGGCGGCCGCATGGATCAGGGCCTCGATCCGCAGACTGCGGTCGTCGTTGTCGATGCGCAGGCCGGCTGCGCCCTGGGCTGGCGGCACCCGCCGCGCCGGGCCGGCGATGCCGTCTTTGACCTCGTCGCCCAGCAGCCAGGCGAAGCTGCCAAAGACCGACAGCCCGGCGACGCGACCGCTATGCATGCGCAGCTCGGCGCCCTGGTAGTCGGCGCCCCCGCCGTTGACGCGGCGCACGACCTGTTTGCCGTCGACCACGCACGCGCCATCGACGATCTCGCCGCCGTCTGGACAAGCAGTCGGCTCGACATCTTCTCGGGTGATGACGTCGTCGATGCGCGAGTAGAACGCTGCCGCGCTCAGGTGCAGCCAGCGATGATGCCAGCGCGCACCGAGCTCGAGGGTGTGGCTACGCTCGGGGCCAAGGCCGTCGTTGGGGGTCTCGAAGTTGGTCCCCGTGTCGCCCAGGACGGTCGTCTCCTGGAGGTTGGGCGCGCGGAAGCCTTGACCGTAGTGGGCGTAGAGGTTGAGCCAGCGACCGAAGACGAAGCGGGCGCCTGCGTCCGCGACCACGCCCGTGTGGCGGTAGGCGACGTCGCCGACGCCGGGCACATCGGGCGCGTCGGCGCGGACGTGCGAGACGC
>CALGHC010000249.1 GCA_937915965.1 uncultured Myxococcales bacterium | reverse complement strand
CAGCGGCGTGGGCGTCGCTGCGGCGCACGCCGCGGCCACCGAGGCCATGCGTGCGCGGATGGCGACGGGCGAGCCAGGCGCGCAGGTCGGCGTCGCCGACCCACACCAGACCCCGCGACTCGTTGCGCTGGCGTTCCTCTGCGAGGCGATCGGAGAAGCCGGTCAACACACCGGCGAGGTACTCGCGACGACGCCCCGCCGTTCCGCGCGGTGATCGTCGCCGCTCAGCGAGCCAGAGCCGCTTGCATTCCGCGGTGAGCCAGTCGTGCACCCACGCCGCGAAGTCGAGGTTGGCGGCGGTACCCGAGAGCTCGAGCACCCGCTCGCCGCGGTCGAGGCGGGCGTTGTAGGTCCAGACCCACAGGCACTCCACGAAGAAGAACCGCGAGAGGATCGAGGCGACCAGCTTGCGCTCCAGCGGCAGGGCCGCCGCGCTCGGGCCGACCCGCCGGCTGGCGTAGGCCGCGTCGATCTCGCCCTGCGGCAGGTCGAGGTTGTAGCGCAGCAAGAGCGTATTGGCGGCGGCCATCGCGGCCTCGGCCTCGTGGACGTTGTCGCTGCCGGCGAGCGCGAGCAGCTTGCGCACCCGCGCCATGACGCGATCGACGCGCACGCTGGCAGCGGCGGCGCCCACGTCGGCACCGGCGGTGCCCACATCAGCACCGGCGGTGCCCACATCAGGACTCGGCCGGCCGGTCGCGGCGGTGTCGATGCCGAGGTGGCGGCAGGCGTGGCGAAAGGCGTCGCCGTGGGCGGTCTCGCCGGCGGCGCGCAGGACCTCAGCGGCGTATTGGTGGGCCATCTCGTGGGCGATGGTGTCGACCACATCGCCCCAGGGGTGGTCCCAGACGTGCTGACGCGATATCGCCAATGTGCGGGTCTCGGCGTGCCAGCGCCCGAGCCGACCGCGGGCGTCATCGAGGACGAAGACCGGCGGAGTCAGCGCGCCGCCGAGCCGCTCATCGTTGATCAGCTTCCACTCCAGGCGCACCCGCACCAGCCACGCCCGCTCGAGCTCCGCCCGCATCGCGGCCTCCGGGGCGACTAGAATCCGCCCTGGCAGGCGGCCATGAGCGGATCGCAGGTGGCCTTCTCGCAGTCCGCCTTGCAAGTTTCTGGAGCCTTGTCGGCGGCGCAGTCCGTGCCGCACTTCTGGTAGCACGCCTGGACCTTGTTGACCTCGGCGGCAGCTGGCGCGCTGGCGGCGTGCAGGCAAGCGAACATGCACGACGGCGCCGGGCCCTGGCCCTCGCCGCCCGAACAGCCCTGCAAGCAGGTGACGGTCGCGCCGCAGGTCGCTGTGCCGCTGGGAGCAGCGCAAGAGGTGAACGTGTCGGCGCAAGCAGGCTCCTCGCTGCCCATGCACATCATCGCCGCCGTGAACTGCTTTTGCGAGTCGGCCGTCAGCTCCGCGGCGCAGCCACCCAGGCAGACCAGGTCGGGGTCGCCCTCGCCCGGCATGCACTTCTCGGCGCAAGCGAAGGCCTCGTAGCAGGCCTTGTCGCCAGTCTTGCCGCCAGTTGAGCAGGTGATCATCGCGTCGAGGCACACCGAGCCCATCTCCTCGGAGCCGAAGCACGGCGCGGCGGCCTCGTATTGCGTCTGGGCGTCGGCGGTCATGGACCCGTAGCAGATGCCCATGCAGTTCGGCGACGGTTCGCCCTGACCAGAGTTGCATTCCGAGAGGCAGTTGAAGCCCTCGGCGCAGCTCTTGTCGCCGGTCTTGCCGTCCGACATGCACAGCAACATCTTCTTGTCGCAGACCGGGTCGTCGTTGCTGTCAAAGCAGGGGACCAGCTCGCCGAACTGAGCCTGGGCCTCGGCTGTCAGCGCCTGGAGACATTTCGACATGCAGGCCATGTTCGAGCCATCGCCGCCACCTGCGTCGTCGCAGGCCCCGACGCAGTTCATCGCGCTGCTGCACCCCTGATCACCGGTCTTGCCAGCAACCAGGCAGGTCAACATCGCGTCGACACACGCCGGGTCCTCGTTGCCCTTCTCCTGGGTGCACGCGATCGCCGCGGAGAACTGATCCTGGGCGGCCGCGGTGAGCGATTGCATGCAGGCGGCCAGGCAGACCTGATCCATGCCGGCGTCGCCCTGGTCGCATTTGTCGGTACAAGCGAAGCCAGCGTCGCAGCCCTGGTCGCCGGTCTTGCCCGAGATCAGGCAGGCCGTCATCTCGACGGCGCACTTGTCCTGCGGATCGCCGTCCTCGCCAAAGTGGCTGCCGATGCACTTGCCGACGCCGACGAGCAGCTTCTTGCTGGCGGAGTCCGCCTTGTTGAAACAACCTGCCAGGCACTGCCAGGGGTTGTCGACGACGTCGTCGAAGCTGCAGACGTCAAAACAGCCAAGTGAAGCGATGCAGGTGCCGTCGCCGTCGTCCTCGTCGAGGCAGGCGGCGAGCTCGTCCGTACACAGGGGACCGACGCAGTCGTCGAGGCACTCGACCGGGTCGGCGGCGCCCTTGCACGCGCCCTCGACGCATTTGGTCTGTGCACAACTGGCGAGGGCCTCGGCCTTGGCGGCCAGATCCGCGTCGGAGGCCTCGAGGCATGCCTTGGCGCAGTCGGCGGACGGGTCCTTGTCGCAGGCGTTGCGGGCGCAGTCGGCGATCGCCGCGCAGGTCGCGGGCGGCGCGACGGTATCCTCGATCTGATCGGGTTGGTCGGTGGCGTCGCTCGGATCGGCGTCGCCCTGCGCGACGCTGTCGGTCGACACGCCGTCAGCAGCCGTCGAATCATCGAGCGCAGCGTCGCTGCCGGTCGCATCGCTACCGCTGACACCGCCGTTGCCGTCGTCGCTGCTGCAGCCGCTGACCAGAGCGGCCGCGGCGAGCGCGCTGATGGCGATGTACGACCACGTCCGGATGCCGTTCGAGTGCTTCTTCATCCCTTCTCCTCCGCTGCGTCCTCTTTGCCGGGACACGGTTCGACGGTGTGCTGATGTCGCGGCAGACAACATACCGCTCTCCGCGGGGGCGCACAAGACAATGGCGACATGGGTGGATCCGGATGGCGAGGCTCGGATTGTTGGTGGCGCCGATGACGAGCAACGGGCCGTCCTGGCGCGCAAGGGCGGCTCCGTGGCATCGTCCCAGCGGGTCGGGGCCGGGCAGAGGCAGAGGCAGAGGCAGAGGCAGAAGCAGAAGCAGAAGCAGAAGCAGAAGCAGAAGCAGAAGCAGAAGCAGAA
>CALGHC010000248.1 GCA_937915965.1 uncultured Myxococcales bacterium | reverse complement strand
GGCAGATTCCGCAGCGGCGAGCGCTCATTCACGAGCAGGGTGGTGGATCCTGGGGCTCGTTCGCGCTTGCCCCGGCCTCCCGCAGGGCCTAGGCTGCGCGGCCCATGTTGCCAGACAGTTCCCAGCGTCGATTCGATTTTGAGGGGTTGCTCCTCTCGCTCGAGCACGGCACCCCGCGCACGGTCCTCGCCACGGCGGAGGCGGGGGTCGTCCCGTTCGTGCTTGCGGCGATTCGCCAGCGTGTCGACCGACCGATGCTGGTCATCGTTCCCGACACGAGCCGGGTGTGGCAGATCGCAGAGGGGCTCGCCACCTACGAAGAGCCGCTGTGGCCCGGCTTCGACCCGGTCGCGACCTTCGAGGCCAACGACATCTCGCCCTACCTCGAGGTCAGCCCGGTGCGGTCGATCGCCGGTGGTCGCGTCGCCGCCGCGTGTCGGTTGTACATGGGTCTGGGCGTGGCGGCGGTCGTGCTGCCAGCGGCCGCGCTGTTGCAGCGCACCTTGGCCGCAGCGGTCCTCGACGAAGCGACGGCGATGGTCACCGCGGGCCGGGAATTCGACCGGGTCGAGCTCGCCGAGATGTTGATCGACGGCGGCTATGAGCGGGTCCCAGTGGTGGAGGATCCGGGGACTTTTGCCGTGCGCGGCGGTGTCTTCGACGTCTGGAGCCCTGTGTATCCGGCGCCAGCGCGGCTGGACTACTTCGGCGATGACGTCGAGTCGATCCGCTTCTTCGACCCGCAGACGCAAGAATCAGGCAGCCACCTGGTTGACCTCGTGCTGCCGCCCGCGCGCGAGCTGTTGCTGGGTGCGGCGCGGCGGGCAGACGCCACCGACCGATTGATCGACATCGCCAACAGCCAGGGCATGGGCAACGTCGAGTTGCGCGCGATCATTGAAGAAATCCAAGCGGGCCACCTGGTCCCCGGCGTCGACGCGCTCTTGCCTGCGCTGGTGCCAGAGCTTCAGGGACTGCTTGAGATCGCCGCCGGCGACGGCGTGGTCCGACCGATCATCGTCATTGAGAACCCCGATGCGTGCACGAACGCGGTCGAGCGCGCTTGGACGGAGCAGGAGCGGCTCTTCGCCGAGGCGCGCAGCGAAGGGAGACTGTCGTGCCGTCCCGAGGTGCTGTTTTGCCCACCCAACGAGGTGCGAGGCTGGCTCGAACAACACACGCGGCTGCTGGTACGGCCCTTTGCGCTAGCGGAAGAGGCCGAGCTGCCGACCTTCCAGCTCGATGTGGCTTCGAACGCCGCCCTCAGCGTAGAGCTGCGCCAGGCCAAGGCCCGCGACGACGGCCTGCGCCCGCTGATCGAGCGGATCCGGGTCGCGCGACGTGTCGGCGAGCTGGTCGTGTTGACCGCCCACAGCGAAGCCGGCCGCCAGCGCCTCGAACGGATCTTGCATCACTACGGCATCGGCACAGAGCTGCGCGACGAACCGCTTGCTCCCGCCGCCGTCGAACGTCTGCGGCACCACGCCGACCTCGACGTGCTGCTGATGCTCGGCGGCAACGGCCAGGGCTTCCACATCGAGGCCTTGCACCTCATGGTCGTCGACGAGGCCGAGATCTTCGGCGCCAAGTCGCGCCCACCGCGGCGCAGCAAGGGCGCAGGGACCTCAGCGGGACGGGTCATCCGCGAGATGGCCGAGCTCAACGAGGGCGACTACGTCGTCCACGTCGATCACGGCATCGGCCGTTACGTGCAGCTGGTTCGCATCGAGGCTGGCGGCGTCGAGCAGGACTTCCTGCTGATCCTCTACAAGGACAGCCAGAAGCTCTATGTGCCGGTGACTCAGCTCGACCGTGTGCAGAAGTACCAGGCGAGCAGTGATCAGCCTCCGTCTCTCGATCGACTGGGATCGGAGCGCTGGGCGCGGGTCAAGGGCAAGGCACGCAAAGCGGCCGCGGAGATCGCTGAGGAGCTGGTGCGTCTCTACGCCGCCCGACAGGCCCGCGAGGGGCACGCCTTCGGACCGCCCGACGAGAGCTACCGGGAGTGGGAGGCGACCTTCCCCTACGAGGAGACGCCCGACCAGCAGCGCGCCATCGACGAGGTCATTGACGACCTGTGTCTGGCGCGTCCCGCGTGGCGCCTGGTCTGCGGCGACGTCGGCTACGGCAAGACCGAGGTCGCCATCCGCGCCGCGGTCAAGGTCGCGCTCGACGGCAAGCAGGTCGCCGTGCTGGTGCCCACGACCGTGCTCGCTGAGCAGCACCGGCTGACCTTCCAGGAGCGCTGCCGCACCCTGCCGCTCGCGATCGACTCGTTGTCGCGCTTCCGCACGTCGACGGACCAGAAAGATGTCATCGAGCGTTTGCGCACGGGTGAGCTCGACATCGTCATCGGTACCCACAGACTGCTGAGCAAGGATATCGAGTTTCGCGACCTTGGGCTGCTGGTCATCGACGAGGAGCACCGCTTCGGCGTGACGCACAAGGAACAGATGGCCCGTTGGCGCGCGACTGTCGACTGCATCGTGCTGACCGCGACGCCGATCCCGCGCACCCTGCAGTTGGCCACGTTAGGGTTGCGCGACCTCTCGCTCATGGCCACGCCTCCAGAGAACCGCAAAAGCGTGCGCACGCTGGTTTGCCGTGGCAGCGACGAGGTCGTCCGCGAGGGCGTCGAGCGCGAGCTTGGCCGCGGCGGCCAGATCTTCTACCTGCACAACCGCATCGCCGGCCTCGCCGAGATCGCGGCCTGGCTGGTTGAACTGGTGCCCGGTGTGCGACCGGCGATCGCCCACGGCCAGATGGCCGAGAGCGACCTCGAGGAGGCGATGCTCGGCTTCATGCAGGGCCGAACCAACGTCCTCGTCTGCACCACGATCATCGAGAGCGGTCTGGATATCCCCAACGCAAACACGATGTTCATCGACCGCGCCGACACGCTCGGCCTCGCTCAGCTCTACCAGCTTCGCGGTCGGGTCGGCCGGTCGTCACAGCGGGCGTTCTGCTACCTGCTCGTGCCACCACGAGATCAGATGACCAACGACGGCGCCAAGCGGGTCGCGGTGCTGGAGCGTTTCAGCGAGCTGGGATCCGGGGTTCACATCGCCACCCACGATCTCGAGATCCGTGGCGCCGGCAATATCCTCGGCGAGGCCCAAACGGGCCACATCGCCGAGGTAGGTTACGAGCTGTACGTCAAGATGCTCGAGGAGGCCGTCAACGAGCTGCGCAGCGAGGAGCTGGGCGCGCCAATCGACCCCGAGATCAAGTCAACGACCTCCGCGTGGCTGCCCGACACCTGGATCCCCGACCCGACCCAGAGGCTGATGGCGTACAAGAGGCTGGCGGCGGTGCGCGACGAGGAAGAGTTGGCGCAGGTGGTCGACCGCATGGTCGATCGCTTTGGCCGAATGCCACTGCCGGCCCTCGCCCTGGTCGAGACGCTCGAGCTGCGGGTGATGGCGATCGAGCTGGGCGTCGCAAAGGTCGAGCAAGGACCTGCCATTGTTGCGTTCACGCTGCACCCCGAGGGCCGCCTGCAGGCCGACGCGCTGCTCGGCCTGGTCAATCGCCGGGCTTCCCTGTGGCGGCTCAGCCCTGGCATGGTGCTGATGCGCGCCTTGGATCGGCGTCAGCAGGAGTCGCCGCTGGCGGCCACCGCGGGCTTCTTGCGCGACCTCCTGGCGTGTGCCAAACATCCTGCCAGGGTCATCGACGTCGCGGCCGAGGTGTCGAACGCGCCGGCGGAACCCGGATCAACGCAGCGCGGCGCGACGCAACAGCCAGGCGCCAGCCGCACTCCGGTCGGTGGCGCCGAGGGCGAGGCGCCGCGCAACAGCGGCCGCAGAAGGATCGTGTCATGAGCCGTCGTTTGCAGGCGAGAGACCGAGCCGAGCTCCGCGGGAGATCGACGCCGACGCGCGACGCGCGCGGGCTGGCTGCGAAGTACGTCAATCGCTCGGCAAACGGGCGGTTTGCCGCCACCTGCCTGGTGATCGCGAGCTTGGTGCCGATCGGTGCGTGCAAGGCGCCGGCCAAACCCCACCCCAGCGGCCCAGGCATCACGGACGAAGCGCGTGCGGCTCGGGTCGAGCAACGCCCCCAGGTCGATCAACACGCCGAAGGCTCGTCGCTCAGCGCCGAGCAGCGGGGGATCGTCCTCGCCCGGATCGGCGACAAGACGATCACGCTAGGGGACCTCGAGGCCCGGCTGGCGCGCGAAGCGCCGGTGGTGCGCGCGCAGTACATGTCAGTACCCAAGCGCAAGGAGTTCCTCGCCAACTGGGTGCACTTCGAGGTCCTCGCCGGCGAGGCGCGCCGGTTGGGCTACGACCAGGCGCCTGACGTGGTCGAAGCGACTCGGCAGGTGATGGTGCGGCGATACCTGGAAGAAGCCGTCGCCGAGCACGTCAAGGCCGAAGACATCGGCGAGGCCGAGCTGCGAGCGTACTACGACGGTCATCCGGAGCTGTATCACAAGCCCGATCAGGTTCAGGTGCGGCACATGCGCTTCGACGATGAAGCGGCCGCGCGCAAGATCGGCGACGAGCTGGTGCGCGGCTCGGACGACTCGACCGCTCGCCTGATGCAACTTTGGAACGACTACGTCGGACGGCACAGCAAGGATCGACGCACGGTGCCCTACCTCGGATCGCTCGGGCTGGTCTCGCTTGAACCGACGACGGGCACCAGCGATGTGGAGCAGGCCCGCATGGCGGCGATCCCGCGCGCGGTGATCGAGGCAGCGATGGCGCTTGAGCCGTACAAGCTGTCGCCGCCAGTGCAATCCGATCAGGGCTGGCACCTGCTGCTGGTGACGTCGAAGAGCCCGGCGATCGACAGCCCCTTCGAGAGCGTCGTCGAGAGCATCCGCGGCAGACTCGTCAAGGAACGACGCGACGATCGCCGAGAACGCCTGGTCGACGAGGTCCGCGCCAGGACCCACGTCGAGGTCAACGACGACGCGGTGCGCCTGATCGAGATCCAGATGCCGACACCGCGCCAATCGCGCGACAAGACGGCCCCGCCGCCAGTCGCTGCTACACCGACCAACTCCCCGTAGCGTGCGCCACAACTGGCGCCGCGGTCGCTGCCCCGCTGGTCGCCTGGAGCCCCCATGATTCGCTACTCACGAACCGTCACCTTGCCCCTGGTCGTCCTGGCGATCGCGGCTACGACCAGCCTGGTCTCGGCCGCGGCGCCAACCGCGCGGCGCGCGACCCTGCCCAACGGCTACATCGAGGTCGACGGGGTCGCCGCCGTCGTAGGCGCACAGATCGTCAGGCTATCGGAGCTGCGCCGAGCGATTGGACGGCACGCAGCGAGCCAGTCGGTTGTGCCTACCGACGCCGAACGGCCACGCAGCGAAGCGGATCTGATGCGACAGACGCTGGAGACCCTGATCGACGGCTTGCTCATCACCGATGCGGCGAAGGGCATGAACCTGACCGTGAGCGACAAGGAAGTCGAAGAGACCCTGGCCAGCCAGAAGGAGCGCAACGGATGGAGCGACTACGATCTCGCCAACGCGGCGATGAAGCTCGGGTTCAGCAGCCTCGACGAATACCGCGAGCACGTCCGCAGCGAAAAGCAGCGGATGCAGATCCTGCGGGCCAAGCTCGGCAGCCGACTGCGGGTGACCGAGGAGGAGGTCGCCCGAGTCGTGGAGATTGAGCACAAGGGTGGCACCATTGAGGAGGCCATCCACGGGCGGCACGTGCTCATCCAGGTGCCGCCAAACGCGAGCCCGATGGAGGTCAACGCGCTGCGCGAGAAGGCCTGGAAGATCTACGATCAGCTGATGGCCGACCGCTCGAAGTTCGGCCTGATCGCCGACGAGGTCAGCGACGATCTCGCCACGACCGGCGGTGATCTGGGCTGGCTGCGTCGCTGGAGCCTCGAACCGACCTTTGCCAACAAGCTGTGGTCAATGAAACCCGGTGAGATCTCGACGGTTATCCAAACTCCGTTCGGGTTTCATATCGTCGAGCAGCTGGAACGCAAGATGGTGCCGGTCAAGGACCGCGAGATCCTCACCCAAGTCACCCGCGCCCGTTTGACCGAGGAGCAGTTTGTTCGGCTCTACCGCGCCTGGGTCGCAGAGCTGCGCGCGGCGACACACGTCGAGATCCGGCTGTAGCGAGCCCGGCCAAGGTCCATGGCTTTGGTATCGCGCCGCACCAACCTGAGCCACGGACGCCATCGTGCGCGGCGCGCGGCGCGAGCGGCGGACTTTCTTGCCACGGAACATCTGTTCAGTATACGATGGTCGTCGCGCGGAGGTGCGCTATGGCGAACGTGATCCCACTGCATCCCAATCCCGAGGACCTGACGGCGCGTCAGCGCAACATCCTCGACTACGTCGTCGAGTTCTCGGAGACCAGTGGCTACCCGCCGTCGATCCGAGAGATCGGGGACTTCTTTCAGATCCGTTCGACAAACGCGGTCAGCGACCACCTGCGCGCGCTTGAGCGCAAGGGTTGGCTGGCACGATCCGAGGGTCAGTCGCGTGGCCTGCGTGTGGTTCGCAACCCGACCCAGGGTGCCGAGACGAGGGTGAAGGACCACGCCGAAGCTGAAGCTCAGGTGCTGCCCTTCGCTCGCGAAGATAACGGTATGGTCGACGTGCAGATCATCGGTCGCGTGGCCGCCGGGTTGCCTCAGCCGGCGCTCGAACATGTCGAAGACACGGTCCGGGTCGATCGGATGCTCCTTGGCGGGGCGCGCGAGGTGTTTGGTCTTCGGGTCATCGGCGAGTCGATGATAGATGCCGGGATCCTGCCGGGTGACTACCTCTTTGTGCGCCGCTGTCGGACAGCCGAGCCAGGTCAGATCGTGGTCGCGATGATCGACGGCGAGGCGACGGTCAAGCGTTTCTTCCCCGAGGGAGACCGCATCCGCTTGCAGCCGGAGAACCCCACAATGGCGCCAATCTACATACTGGCGAGCGCCTTCCGATCGTGCGACCTGGTCGGCACCGTGGTGGGTATCTACCGCAAACTGTAGAGGCCGATCGCGAGCTGTGCTCTGCCAGGAACGCCGACCAACCCGGCAGCCGGGCGACCAGCCGACCAGCGAAATCCGGGCGAGGCGAGATGGCCGGCAAGCCGAAAGACGCTGCGCTCCCCGCGACCCCGACGACGCCTTTGGCCGCTGGGGACAAGCCAAAGGCGCGGCAGAGATCGATCGCCGAATCAAACGAGCCGCCACATCTTCTCGCCTATCAGGGCAGCAAACGGCGTCTTGGCCCGCAGATCCTCGCCGTCATGGAGGGAACAAGGGTTCGGCGGCTCTACGAACCCTGCTGTGGCTCTGCCGCAGTGAGCCTGCGGGCCGCCAGCAAGGGTGTCGCTACCACCTACGTGCTCGGCGACTCGCTCGACAGCTTGGTCGAGCTTTGGCGACTCGCCATCGACCACCCCGATGACCTGGCCGACGCGTACGCCAGCCGTTGGTCGGCGCGTGCCAGCGACGCGCGCGCCCGGTTCGAGGCAGTGCGCGACGCCTTCAACCGCAGCCACGAACCCGCGGACCTGCTGTACCTGCTGGCTCGCTGCGTCAAGAGCGCACCACGCTTCAACCGCGACGGTCACTTCAACCAAGGCGCTGATCACCGACGACTTGGCACACGGCCCGCCACGATGCGCGGGCGGCTGCGGGCAGTCGCGGCGCTGCTGCGCGGTCGAGCGATCCTGCGCAGCGGCGATCTCGTCGACAACCTGGCCGATGCGCAGCCCGGCGACCTCGTCTACCTCGATCCGCCGTACCTGGGCACCAGCAGCGGCCGCAATCCACGCTATCACCAGGGTCTCGACCGCGAACGCCTGATCGCGGTCCTCGCTGACCTCGATCGCCGCGATGTGCCACTGGTGCTCAGCTACGACGGGCGAACGGGCGAGCGCGAATATGGTCCGCCGTTGCCCGACGATTTGGGCTTGCGCCGTTTCTCGCTGCGCGCGGGTCGATCGAGCCAAGGGACCCTCAGTGGGCATCGCGTCGAGACGTTCGAATCCCTCTACGTCTCGCGCGGGCTTGAGGAAGCGGCGGCCCGTGTCCTGCCGCGCTGGTAGCCGCGCGACGCGCTCTCAGCCAACCGAGGAGCGCAGCTGGCCTCTACTCTCCGAGACGCTCGAGATACAGCTCGACACCAGCCTGTCGAGCCAGACCGACCACTTCGGCGATCAGGTCGCGCTCGCGCAGCATTGGCAGGATATTGCGCGCGATCTCGCTGCGCACGTCCGCATCTTCGGGCGTCCCGTGGCGCGCAGGCAGTACACGGCGCAACCAGACGATGTGCCAGCCGTAGGGAGAGCGAATCGGTTCGCTGATCTGCCCGGGTTGGAGCGCGCTGACGCCAACGGCGAATGGCTCAACCATCAACTGGTAGCCGCGCTGATCGCCATAGGCGATGGTCGGATCGTAGTAGAAGTCGATGTCGTGAACGCCAACGTCGGGGAAACGCCCACGCAATGAGGCGACGCGGGCGGCCATCTCGGCCGGCGAGCCTGGCGGGTCGGCGACGAGCGCCGCGCGCAGCGCAGCCGCTTTATCGGCGCCGGCGTCGATGCAACTCCGCACCTCGTCGCTCTTCGCGCACTGGTCGACGTTGCCGCTGCAGCACAGCATCTGGGCGTCCGTGGTGAAGTATCCGTTGACGTGCTCGAACATCTCGCGGACGGCCGGGTTGTGGTAGGCCCGCTCGATGTCGGCGCGAGAGACCTGATCGACGCGGTGATTCGCGGCAAACGTGCGGTCAAGCCAGGCGGCGACCATCGCGCGGCGCAGGGGTTCGACCAACCACGGTCCCCATAGATGGTGCTGGGCAGCGGCCGCTGAGAGCGCTTCTTCGTCTATCAACGCCGTCAAGACCGCCCGGACCGGGGTGCCATCGGGGTACTGCGCGCGCGCTTCTTCGAAACGTTCTCGGCTGATCGCGACCCCACCGACGCAGGCAAGCACGTCGGGTGGAAGCTGTCCCTTGGTGCAGCCTTGACGGGCCCAAGGGAGGCCAGCGACGGGTCCAGTGGGAAGAGGCTGTTGGGCGAGCTCGCCCTCGGAGACCGCTCCTGAGGGCGCCGTGGGGTCGCCGCAGGCGATCGCAAGCCACATCACGGCTGTCAGCGCGCATCGCGAGATCTGCACCGTCCGCTCCCATGCTTTGGTCTCACCGTGCGCCACGTCACGCCCCTGTCGCGACAACGAATAGCCGCTCGCTTCCGCCTCACCTGCGCCGTCAACCTCTCGTCGTTGCGACAAGATCGTCGCCCGTACCACGATCGCCGGGGGCGGCCGCGCCGCTCGAGCGTCCAAGACCTCCGCGCGCGGTCTCGCGCGGCAGCCGACCAGCGTCCAAGGCCACCAACTCCACGCCGGTGCGACCGAGCACCCAGGCCATCGCCAGGGCGAGCATCGCCGCGGGATAGTCGGCCATCTCGACCGCGTGCAGACCCCACCACACGGGCACGCAAGCCAGCGCCGCGAGCCCCAGCCCCAGCCATGTGGGCACCCCCCTCGCGTTCATCGAGCCACTCCCCCGCAAGATCGCTGCGGCGACGTTCTGCCTCTCCTCACCGCAGCCACGACCAGGCACCGGCGCCTAGGACCGCCAACCAGATCAACCGCCGGGCAAGCAGCGCCTGCCAGCGATCTTCGCGCCGTGAAGCCAACAACACCAGGGGGTGCGAGCTGTCCGTGAGAACTCCCCGCCCTCCAACGCCGATCAGGCGCACGGCGATCCAACACAGCGCGGCTGCCGCGAGCCTTGTGGTGCGCGCGCGCGCGCCCATATCGGTATCACCAACGCCGAACCACGCCAAGGCGAGCCAGACCGCGCCAAGCGCAACCAGCATGCCATCGGCCAATGTGGACGGCGGTGAAAGCAGGGATCGCAGTCGCACGGCGAGGTGACCGTCTGCAGGCGAGGTGTGCTCCCGGGCCGGCTCTCTGGAGCTCGGATCGTCGAATCCAGCAGCCACGAAGATCAAGATCAGCACAGCAAGCACCACGCCTTGCAGGGCGCCGGTAGTGCGCTCGCCGAGCAGCTCAGGAGAAGCGATATAGATTGGGGCGAGGCCGCTCAGGCCGACACCGAGCACCACGGGCGCGCCGCCCGACAACGCCGCGATCAACATCCCGACTGGCGCGATGCCCGCCAGCGCCAGGCAAACTGGACGGTCGAGACCCTGGCCCGGATAGAGGAACGCGTACGGTAGCGCCACCGCGACCAGCCAGACGAGCAGACCAGCCACCCAGACACGACGAGTCGCGACGAGGCTGGCCAGGGCCGCTGAGAGCTTGTGATGTCGGGGTCGGCGAGGCACCATCGCGGCGATGATAACGCAGCGGCCGGCCCCGACCAATGTCCTGACCCGCAGTCTTTCGGTGCTAGTCGTGCTGTTCGGCCTGGCCCTGACCCGACCGGTCGCCGCCCGCGACATGACGGGCAAAGGCGGATTCGGTGTCCTGCAGCCGATCGGAGACGGCGCTCGCAGCACGCCGACGCTCTTCGCGTTCCGCTACTGGCGCACCCGGTTCGCGTTTGAGCTGCTCGCCGGCTTCGACACCTCACCAGACGTATTGTGTCCGCAGACCGAAACCAGCGACGCGACCGGTACAGTGGCTACCCCGGTCAACTGCGGCGCTCGACAGTCATCGGTTCGGGGTGGCGCCGCCATCCTTTGGCGCCTCGTCGACAGCCGTCAGATCAGCGCATCCGTCGGGGCGCGCGGCTGGTTCATCCTGGATCACCTGCGGGATGGGGACAGCCGCTTCGGCACGGTTCTCGAGTTGCCCTTTCAGGTTGAATATTTCCTCAACGACAACGCCAGCGTGCAGGCCGGCGTGGGGCCAGTGCTCCTCAGCCTGGGCAACTTCGACGCGGGTGGCGTCGGCACGAGCCTGGTCGGTAACGCGACCAATGGCGTACAGATCCTTATCGGTGGGCGATACAGCGGCGGCGCTGGCTTCACGTACTACTTCTAGTCGCGTGGCCAGCGGGCCACAGACGCGAGGCCGCAAGACCGTGGACATCGCCTTGATCGAGCCGGAGATCCCCGGCAACACTGGCAGCATTGGGCGCATCTGTGTCGGCACGGCGACGCGCCTCCACCTTGTCGGCACGCTTGGCTTCGACATCTCGGAGGCAGCGGTGCGGAGGGCGGGGTTGGATTACTGGCGCGACGTCGATCTGCAGGTGCACGCCGATGTCGAGACATTCCTGGCGGCAGTCCCAGAGCGCGTCCTCCACTTCTTCAGCACCCATGGTGGGGTGCGCTACGATCAGGTGCGCTACGGCGCAGACGATATCTTGGTCTTCGGTCGCGAGAGCCGGGGGCTCTCTCCCGAGCTGCACGCGCGTTTCGCGGCGCAGCTGCGCTATGTGCCAGTCAAGCCGGCGATCCGCAGCCTGAACCTGGCAAACTGTGCGGCGGTGGTCTTGTTCGAGGCCTTGCGGCAGCAGGGTTTCGGTGACGTCGACCCGCGGCGCTAGGCATGCCCGTCGGCTCGTCGCCACGATGGGCGCAGGCCGGAACTCTTGGCTCGCTCGCAGCGAGCCGACTAGAGCAAGCCGGTGGCCGGCGAGAGCACGCCATCAGGGTCCCAGGCGCGACCCAACGCGGTCAGCAGGACCTTCGCTGACGGCGTCATCCGATCGCGAACGGCCTCGCGCAGACGCGACCCTACGCCGATAGGCACGGCACCAGCATCGATGATGTGCGCAACGCCGCGGATCAGCGGGTGCTGGTCGGCCCGGCCGTCACCAAGCTGCACGGACAAGCGCAGGAACTCACCGCCCAGTGCCCAGCAGCGATGTGCCACAGGCTTGGGGGCGTCGGGATCCGCCTCGGCGACCAGCGCCTCGATCACATCAAGCACGGCGGACACGTCGGACCACTGCACGCGCAGATCGACGCTGGGACCAAGAGCGCCGTCGTTGCGGTCCGGCCACGGTCCGTCGTCCAGTCCAAGGCGCACCCGCTTGGGTTCGTCTTGCCAGCTGCCGATCTCGATACCGTGACGCGCGAAGGCCGCCGAAGTGCGACCGCAGACATCGGCGCGGTCATCGGCGCCGCGCCAGGTCGCGGCGCGAACGACCAAGAGGGTCCCGTCATCGGTCTCGTCGAGAAGAACCGAATCAACGAGGCGAGCGGTGATGACCGAACGCGCGGCGCTGAGCGCGCTGAGCAGTGGATCGCGTCCCGCCGGCAGACGCACCTGCCCCCACGCGACGAAGGGGGCCGAGTGCAGGTGCAGGGTCACTTCACACAAGATCGCCATGCGCCCTTCGCCGCCGACGAGCAGTGGCAGGGCGTTGGGCAGGCCTTCGCCTAGCCACGGCGCCAGGCCGAGCAGATCGGAGCCGCCCAGCCGCATCGGGCGACCGCTGCCGCTGACAACGAGGGCGCTGACCAGGTCGCGCAACAGGGTGCCGTCGCCCAGGCCGAGCTCGCCGGGTTCACCGCCAGCGAGCAGGGCGCCAACGGACGCGCCACCAAGCCAGGCCGGGGTGCCACGCAGACAGAGACGAGCCTGGCGAGCGGCACGATCGACGTGGCCAATATCGACGCCTGCCCCGACGGTGACCTGTCGACGGCTGATGTCGATCGCCGGCGGGCGATTGAGGCCGCGACCGTCGACGACGATACAATTCGCGATCTCGTCGGGGAAGAGCAGGGGCAAGCGTGTGCGAACGTCGACGGCGACGTGGCGCGACCGGGCGACCTTGAGAATATGAATCAAGTGCTCGGCGCCGGTCGCCTTGACGACGGCGACCGGTCCCTCTTGACTGTTTGGTTCCAAGCCGACCAGTCGTCTGGCGGGCTCGCCCATGGCAACACGCTCGGGACCGAGGCGGTCGACAAGGTCCGCTCGCGCTGCGTTGGCCATGGCCGCAAGTCGGCGATCCAACATAAAGGCGATGCTAGACCATCGCCCCGGGCCGGTCCAGAGGCGGCGCGGGCGAACGGTGACCTCGCGGCCGGGTAGCCGATCTGCCCCGGCAGCACAAACGTCCGCGACGGCGTCGCGGTCAATGACGCACATGATACGCTGGGATCGGCCGGGGCCAGGCTGGGGTCGGCCGGCGCCAGGCCAGACCAGGCCAGACCGGCTACGGAGACGACGATGGTTGAGCCCGTCCCGGTCGATCGCTACGACGTGCACGCCGCCGCACCATACACCGCCGTACTGCCCCAGCTGACGAACGGCCAGGTCGCGCTGGCCCTACCCGTCATCGGCGACCTGGTTCTTGCCCGTCGGCTTGAGCGCGGCGAGGAGTGGCGGCTGGAGGTGGCCCCGCCGGGCGCGCTGCCAGAGCTGACGGACGCCGACAATGCGGTCTTGCGAGCCGCCCGAATGCTGGCCGATGGCACAGGCGCGCGGCTGTCCTTGCGCCTGGAAAAGGGCCTGGGCATCGGCACGGGATTGGGCTCCGCGGCGACGGCTGCGATGGCAGCGACCGTCGCGACCAACGCGGTCCTGCGCCTTGGCGCCGACGCCCCGATTCTTCGGGCGACGGCCCGTGCCGCAGCCCTCGGCTGCAGCGCGCGGTCCCTGGACATCCATGTCGAGGCGGCGGCCCGGGGCAGCATCACGATTGTGAGCGACGACCGCCCCGTGCGCGCGGTGAAGCTGCGCGCGCCGGTCGCGGTCGCAGTGATTCTGCCCGAGCTCGACGAGGCGCGCGGCCCGAAGCGAGGTGCTGGCGCGCTCGAGGGCCTCGATGGACGATGCGAGGACGCCGCCCGAGCCTTGGCCGAGGGTGACACCGACGTGTTGGGGCGTTGGCACGCAGCGCAGCGCGAACAATGGCTGGCAGCCGGGCTCGACTACCTCGTCGACTGTGCCGACGAGGCCGTCCGGGCGGGGGCGTGGGCCTTGATCGCGGTCCGGGGCGGCCCGGCGCTGCTCAGCTTCTCTTCGCCGCAGCAGATACCCCTGGTGCGCTCCCGCCTGGTCGACCGGCTCGGCGAACACGGCGTCTGGACCCGTGCCCGAGCCGGAATTCTACCCGGCCCCCCTGCGCGCTGCCTCGACGAGAGGGATCTGGCCGCCGGGCCACACTGTGCCGGCGGCTCGTGATCGCACAGTCGTGATCGCGCAGTCGTGATCGCGCAGTCGTGATCGCGCAGTCGTGATCGCACAAGCGGGTCGGTCTGAATCTAGAAGTAGCTGCGCTGCAGTACGTGCATCAAGACATTCGCCAGCGCGTGATGCACGGCGGGGCTGATCGTCGATCCGCCGCGCTCGCGTAGCCAGCCGAAGAGGAGCCCAGGAAAGAACACCAACAGGCGATAGGGCGATTGCACGGCGGCGAGGTGGATCAGCGCGAAGAGCGCAGCGCTCAGCACGTGCGCGATCCCAAATGACACCCCAAACACCTCTCTGGTCGGCGGCAAAGCCCGCTTAAGCCGCGCCAGCAGCCAACCGCGAAAGAAGATCTCCTCGGGGATTGCAACCACAACGAGCTGCTGGGCCAGCAGCCAGATCAGCCACCATGCGGACGGGTCCGCGTCGACCCGATGCCCCTCAACCGCAGTGCGCTCACGGCCACTGACCACCTCACCGGCGGCGAGATCTGTGCCGTCGGCCGCGAACACCAGCATCGGCCGGTGCGCCATGGCCCGCACGATCAGGCGCGCCCCTGGCGGCAGCAGGGAGTCCCGACAGGCTGCACTGGCGATCTCGTCGGCGCCTTGGTCAGCACACTGCGGCGACAAGCGGACGGTACGATCCAGACCGTTCTCGACGACCAGCCCGGCGGCCTCTTCGTAGACAACGACGGCGCCGACGACGCGGTCGGGCCGGTCCTGCCACGCCACGCCGCGACTGTGCAAGGCCGGGCCCGGGCTGAGGCGATCGCGCACGAGCCACGCGTCGAGATGGAAGGCCAGCGCAAACACGGGCAGGACGACCAGGCTGGCAACCAAGGCGACGGCGACCGGTCGCAAGATCGCGCCATCGCCCAAGCCGTGCGGATCGAGGCGTTCGGGTGTCCCGCGCGTCCACAACAAGGGCAGACCGAGAAACGCCAACGCGACCAGCGCGCCGCCGTAGCTGGCGACCAGGTCACTGGCGCCGGCCCCCCACTCGACCGCCGCGACGACGACACCGACGACCAAGGTCGCGGTCGCCGTGCTCGCCAACGCACGCCTGGTGATCGGGGCGAGCGGGCGGCGCGGTTTCATGGCGTGCCGCTACCCAGCAACTGCTCGAACGCGCCAGCGTGCTTGCCCTCGTTGAGCTTGTCCACGTGCAGCAGGAAGCGCGAGACGCCGTTGGCTTCCTCGGCCGCGCGCAGCAGCCGTCCACGAACGTAGACGGTGCGGAAGACGCCCTCCACATCGATCGGGATGTTGACGACGATCTCCTCGTCGCTGCCAGGCGTCACATCCCGAGTCTGCAGAAGGAGAGCGCGCGCCTCAGCGGACACCAGGCGAGCAGGCACGAAGCGATTGTCGTACTCGTAGGTCACCGGCACGTCGAGCTTGACCATCTGGCGCACGCTTGAGCGCGGCGCGTGGCCGGTAAAGATGTCGCTGTGCGGTGCCTCGCCCGGCTTGTTGGGGCGACCAACGGGTCGGCCATCCACGCGTCGGCCGTCCGCGCGTCGGGCATCTCCGGGTCGGGCGGCCCCGCTGCGACTGCGCGCGAGGCCGAATGGGGCGACACCGTCCGCTTCGGTGGCCGACGGGCCAACGAGCCGCCCGGAGTCGCGCGTGGTGGACCGACCGGTCGACTGCGCCGGGGTCGGCTTGCGACCGAGCTGGTAGCCAGCGCGTGGGTCGGCTGTTCCTGGCGAGACGGACGGCCGGCCGGGCGCCGCGCCGCTGGCGCGATTCGTTGGCTTGCGAACACCGGCGAGCACGTCCTCGCTGCTGACCATGCCGCCTTGTCGTCGCACCGATGTCGCGTCGATGTCCGTCTTCGGATAGTCCGGCCAGCTCGCCTCTGCTTGCCCCGGATCGCGGCGGCGCGACGAAAAAGGCGCGATCAGCAGCGAACTGTCGCGCGCCTTGCCCTCAAAAATACCGCTTTGATCTAGTACGTTAGCGTTGATCTCTACTTCATCGACCGGATCGCGTCCGGCTACGGTTGAAGAGCCGGCGTGTGCAGCGGTTGCGGGCACACCGACCATGGCGTCAGTGACCGGGGCGTCGATGACCGGGGTGTCGGTGACCGGGGTGTCGTCGCTCAGCGCGCCCAGATCGACCTCTTGGTCACCGGCGATCGACGAAGAAGACGACTTCGCAGAGAGAGCGGAGCCGACGCCTGCAGAAAGTCCGCTCTCCCAGGCGGGTGCACGTGGCGCGCGGGGCCGCGGCGCCACCTGTCCCGCCGCTGGACTGACACCCGACGGGCGACGTTGCGTAGGTCGATCGTCACCGGGCGACAGCGCTTGCGAGCTGGGCCTGCGCGAGCCGCTCGCCACCGATGGCGAGGCCTGCGCCGCCTTGGTAGCGGCGGAAGCAGACGTGTCGACGGCCTGACCGTGGGCCGGGAAAGCGAAGACAACGTGGGCGCCACTGCCCATGGCCTCGGCACGCAAGCCGGGGACGCGCAACACCTTGATCAGAAATCCGACGAGCGCGACGGCGCCAACATGCGACTCCGCTGTGAGCCATCGCACGCCAAAACCTGGCTGACCGCCGGCGCCAGAGCTCTCCTCGCGAACGACCTCCGCTTCCAGCGGCACCTTGGGGCTGCGCGGATCGGCTTGCAGGAAATGAACGGTCACCTTCGCACCCAGCGGGAGCGGGCGCCGCGTGGCAAGGAACGCGCCAGTCACGCTGAGGTTGGTTGTGGTCGCCTTGATCTCTTCGCCGCGGTAGACGACGACGAGTCGATGGAATGAAGCGTTGCGCGGGTATCTGCGGCGATCCTCGTTCATGCCGGCGCTACCTCTGCGATTCGGTTCGGCGGCGGTCATGCGACCTGCCGGATTGAGCGACTGTTCGGTCCAGAACCTCGTGCGCGGGACGACACAACGTCAGACACCACGACGACGGACGCCGTCTTCTCCGGCCACATGTCGCTGCATCTTCAGTTGAGCCATCTTCAGTTGAGCATGGCATCTTCAGTTGAGCACGGTGGCCAAGTCTACCACCTGCCACCGTCAAGGGTCGATTCCCCGCGAACCCCGCATGGCGAAACTGCCAAAGGGATGCCACAGACGTCAAGGATTCGATGGCACACAAGCGAAAACAGCGACGTTCGTTCAGCGCGCGCCGCAGCCATATCCGCGCGGTCACTCGGCCGCAACAGCGGCGTCGGACGGTCCGTCGATGACGGGGCGAGCGTTCCCTGAGGCCCGCTCGAAGCCTCAGACTCGTTCAAATAGAGCCGCCGCTCCCATTCCGCCGCCGATGCACATCGTCACCATGGCGTAGCGACCGCCGGTGCGCGCGAGCTGGTGCAGGGCGGTCGCCGTAAGCTTGGCGCCAGTGCAACCCAGCGGGTGCCCCAGCGCAATGGCGCCGCCAAGCGGATTGACGCGGTCAGGCTCGAGACCCAGCTCGCGCACAACGGCGACGCTCTGCGCCGCGAAAGCCTCGTTGAGTTCGATGTGATCGATGTCAGCGAGAGCAACACCGGTGCGGGCGAGGAGGCGCGGTATCGCCGCCACTGGCCCCATTCCCATGATCTCCGGCGCGACCCCGCGCACAGCGAAACCGCGAAAGACGCCCAGCGGCGCGAGCCCCAACGACCTGGCCTTGCTCTCGCTCATCAGGACGACGGCAGCTGCGCCGTCAGTGAGGGGGCTCGAGTTGCCAGGTGTGATCGTGCCACCAATCTTGAAGACCGCCTTGAGCTTCGCCAACCCCGCGGCGGTCGTGTCCGGCCGGGGCAACTCGTCCGCCGCAAGTTTGCCGCGCGGTGTGTCGACGGCGACGATCTCGTCGGTGAACAGACCGGAGTTGATCGCCGCAATCGCGCGCTGCTGACTGATCAGGGCGAAGGCATCCTGGTCCTCGCGGGAGACGTTGTAGCGCTGGGCGACCTCCTCCCCGGTGATGCCCATCGGCATGTAGACCTCGGGCCAGCGATCCATCAGACCCGGATGCGGTGTGAGCTTGTAGCCACCCATGGGCACCGACGACATGCTCTCGACGCCGCCGGCGATGATCACGTCGGCGCCACCAGACGCGATCCGCTCCGCGGCCTGGGCGATCGCTTGCAGTCCACTGGAACAGAAGCGGTTGACCGTCACCGCCGGCACTTCGACGGGCAGACCGGCGATCAGCGCAGCGACCCGCGCGACGTTCATGCCCTGAGCGCCCTCGGGCATGGCGCAGCCCAAGACAACGTCGTCAATGTCGAGCGGGTCAAGGCCGGGTACGGCGGCGAGCGCGCCGCGCAGTGCGGTTGCGGCGAGGTCCTCGGGACGAACACCGGCGAGGCTACCCTTGAGCGAGCGCCCCATCGGGGTCCGGACCGCGGCGACGATCACAGCGTTGTGCAAGGTCATGGTCTTCCTCTGTATTGCGGAGATACCGTAGATGGATGGAACGATGCCAAGCGTCTAATTGCGTAGCGGCTTGCCGGTCTTGAGCATGTGCTCGATGCGCAGACGCGTCGCCTCGGTGCCGCAGAGACGCAAGAAGCCGTCGCGCTCGAGATCGAGCAGATCTTGCTCGGTCTTGTGCCCGCCCTTGCGCCCGCCGCAGAGCACCTCGGCCACCGCGGTGCCGACGACGATGTCGTGCGGTGTCGCCCAGCCACTCCAATGGAAGGCGTGCAGCACCATCTGAAACGCGCTCATGCCGTCCTCGCCCGGCAGGACGAGGTTGTCTGCGGGCAGCGGCGGACGCCAGCCGTCGTCGGCGAGGCGCAAGACAACCTTACGGGCATCACCGATCCGCCGGTCCGAGTCGACGCTCCAGTCATCGACCGGGCGCAGGAAGCCCATCTCCTGCATCTGGCCGGCGCCAGTCGCGACCTTGGCCATCGCGATCTGCTCGAACGCCTGCTGCAGCAGCGGCATCCGGTCGACCTTGCTGACCGCCGGCACGTTGTCGAGCATCCGCACGACCAGCTCCTTGCAACCGCCAGCCGCCGGCAGAAGGCCAACCCCGACCTCGACCAGACCCATATAGGTCTCCGCGGCAGCCTGCATGCGCACGCCATGCATCGAGATCTCGCAGCCTCCGCCGAGCGCCATCTGATGAGGTGCGACGACGACCGGCACCTTGCCGAACTTCAACCGCATGTTGAAGTCCTGGAAGACCTTGACGGTCGCGCCGAGGTCATCCCAGCGGCCCGCGCTAGCGAGGCTGGCGATCAACATCAAGTTCGCACCCACCGAGAAATTCGGTCCGTCGTTGGCGATGACCAGACCGACGCCCTTGCCGGCGTCGAGATCGTCGAGGGCCTTGGTGCCAAGAGTGAGGATCTCGTTGTCGAGCGCGTTCATCTTGCTGCGGAAGGCGAGGCACCAGACGCCGTCGCCCAGGTCGAGCAGCTGAGCGCTGTCATTCTCAGCGATCACGTTGCCGCTGGCGCGGACGTCGCTGAGGTGAATACCGGGCAGTCGCGGCACCGCCACCGACCCGCCGCCAGCGCTGAGCTGGGTGGGGGCCGCTGCGTCGCCAGCGTAGAATCCAGTCTCACCGCGATCGATCATCGCACGCACGACGGCCGGCACGTCCCGACCTTCTGATCGCAACCGAGCTGCCACTTCGGCGACACCCAGGGCGTCCCAGGTCTCGAACGGACCAAGGGCCCAGTTGAAGCCCCAGCGCATGGCACGATCGATCGCGACGACGTCGTCGGCGATCTCGCCCAGTCGGTTGGCAGCGTAGACGAGTGTCGCCGAAAGGGTCTTCCAAGCGAGCAACCCGGCGCGGTCCTCGGCCGCGGCCATCGCCTTCATCCGCGCGCCAACGTCTTCGATGCGCTTCGCGCGTTTGACCGAATCAAAGAGCGGCTTGACGGGTGCGATGTAGTCGAGGGTCGCCGGGTCCAAGACTAAAATGTCCTTGCCCACCTTCTTGTAGAAGCCCGCGCCGGCCTTCTGACCGACCCGACCCGACGCGATGAGCTGACTGACAACCTCGGGCATCGCAAAGAGCTCACGGTCCTCGTCATGGGGCAGGTTGTCAAAGCAGTTGCGGGCAACATGGCCGAGCGTGTCGAGCCCCACCACGTCGCCCAGCCGGAATACCGCCGACTTGGGCCGACCGGTGGCCTCGCCGCAGACAGCGTCGATCTCTTCGATCCGATATCCGTCCTGCAGCCAGGCGCGCAGCGTGACCATCAGGCCATGCACACCGATACGGTTGGCGATGAAGTTCACGGTATCCTTCGCGAACACAACACCCTTGCCGAGATCGTCCTGGCAGAAGCTGGCCATGCGCTCGATGACCGCCGCGTCGGTGGCCGGCCCCGGCACCAGCTCGACCAGCTTCATGTAGCGCACCGGGTTGAAGAAGTGCGTGATCATGAAGTGCTTGCAAAACGCCTCGCCGCGCCCCTCGACGAGAGTGGCGAGTGGAATGCCCGACGTGTTCGAGCTGATGATCGTGTCGGCGCCGCGATGCGGCTCGAGTCTGGCGAAGACCGACTGTTTGATGTCTGCGCGTTCGATGATCGCTTCGACAACCCAATCGCAGCTGCCCAGAGCCGCCAGATCGTCCTCAAGGTTGCCGATGGCGATGCGACCGGCGTCGCCGCGACGCTGAAAGGCGGCCGGCTTGAGCTTGCCTGCCTTCGCCAGACCTTCGGCGATGATCGCGGAGCGGGCGGCATGAACGGTGGCGTAACCAGGATCGCCTGGCGGCAGCGCGGATGGCGCGTTCTTGGCCACGATATCGACGAGCAACACTTCGAGGCCGCAGGACGCGAGGTGCGCGGCGATGCCGGTCCCCATCACGCCGGCGCCGATGACACCAACGCGGCGAATCCGCCTGTTTGGGAGGTGGGTCTGGGACATGGTCGACCTCGTAGTGGGCAGGTAGTGGGCAATGGGAGGGCGAGCGGACGGGGACGCGCGGCACGCGATGAGCCGGTGCCGGGTGCTGGGCGGCTCGCTGCAGCGAACCCTACCCGCCTGCCTCCGCGCGCTCAAGGGCACAATCTTGACGCTGGACAAGTCTTCACAAGCCCGCGCCAGAGAGTAGTAAAGCGTGAATCGCGCTAGATCGAACCTGAACCGACAGGCGGCGCGCTGATCGGCGCGCTGATCGACGCTCTACGGCCTCGCGGCGGCCGGCGCACGCGCCGCTGGGCGGGGCCCATCTGGCGGCGGAGTCGTCGCGCGCCCCGGCATCACTGGACGCAATCGGCCTTGGGACGCGGCGCCTGATTCGGAGCCGGTCGGACGAGGACTGGACGGCGGCGCGGCGGCGCCTGATTTGGCGCTCGGGCTCGCCGCGAGGCGCTCGGCCAACCAACGAGCGATGCGGTCCATCTCGGCGGTCGGGATCTCGTGGCCGCCCGCGTGCTCGATGATCTCGGTCATGAAGCCGCGATTCTCCATGATCTGGATGGCGCGCCGCGCGTCAGCGATCGGCACCACTGAGTCCGCGGCGCCGTGGACAAACAGCAGGCGGGTGCGTCGCGGTGCTGCGGCCATGCGCGGCTCGCGCATCACCCGACCGCCGATGCAAACGACCGCGTCGATCAAGCGGGGATGGGCGAGCACCACCTGCAGGGCGGTCATGCAGCCCTGCGAGAATCCGACAAGGGCCAGCGGCCGGCCTCGGGCGTCCGCGGCGTGACTGCGGATCAACTCGACAGCGCGCTCCATCTCGGTGGCGGCGCCCGCGCCCTCTTTGCGGCTGAACCACGCGGCGCCGTCCCGAAAGCGCGCCGGCCCCTCCAGGAAGCGCCAGTTCGCGCCCGGACCCATGCGTGCCGCGATGCCAGCGAAGTGAGCGGCAGTGTCTCCCCGGCCGTGCAGGCCGATCATCAATGGGCGTCCCTCGCCGGCGAACTGGTCGCCCACGTCGACCCAGGTACCGGGCAGTCGGCGCGCCGCGGCCGATGCCCGCGCTGCCTGGTTGGCATGATCGGCGGTCGCGACAGAGGCGTCTTCTACGATCTTCTCGGGCACCTGCGCCGTCGAGGCGTCGGAGGGCGGGACTTGCGCGGGGCCGCGGCCAAGCAACCACCACAGGCCGCTGCCGAGCGCGACCAGCACGGCGAGGATCAGCACTACGCGGTCCGGCAATCTCATCTTCCTCTCCGTCTGCACCTGCGGGGCATGTCGGGATGATCGCTTCATCGCCACCGGGAATCGTTCGTCGCCGCCGGGCATCCTTCCTCGCCATTGGCCTTGTTCGTCGCCATTGGCCTTAAGGGGGTTCGACACCGGCGGCCCACGACCAGCTCACATCGGTCGCAGTGGCTGTCAGCCCTGCGACAAGCTGCACGCCCCCGGCGAAGACGACCACCCCACCGGGCAGCGCCACCGCGCCCAGATCAGCACGTGGACTGGACAGCTTCGCCTGCCACGTCGCTGCCGCGCCCGCCGGTGGGTCTAGCACGAGCACGTCGACGATCGAAAGGGGTTCGCCAGAGTCACCCATGCCGCCAGCAACTACGAGATGGCCCCCCTCAATCAGGGCGCCGCCTGCGCAGCCGCGCGCGGCCGTCAATCCGGGCAGTGGCCCGGTCGCGCTACCGTACAGCCCGAACTGCCAAGCGGTCGCGGTCGGCGCCGCGCCGTCCCAACCAGCAAAACCGCCGGCAAGCAGCAGCGACTGACGCGCCGGCCAGGCGACCACCACACCACGTGCAGTGGCGGTGGTCGCGAGCGCGACGGTTCCCTCCCAAACGAGCTGGTCACCGGCGACGCGGATGACCTCGGCGACTCCCGGCATGGGCTTGCCGTCGCCGCCGACGACGAATACCAACGTGCTGCCATCGACGGGGTCGGTCATGGCCGCGCAAGCCGGCTGGCTGCGTGGGCTGCTCAGACCGGTCGTGGCGATCGGTCCGGCGCCCGGATCCCACAGCTCGACAGTACCACCGCTGGAACCTTCGCCGCCGGCGACGACGATGCGGTCACCTGCCCGGACTGCGCATGGCCGTTCACGCGGTACCGACAGCGCGAACTTGGCGGCGCTGACCGAGCCATCGTTGGTTCGCAGCCACTCGACGCTCGCCAGCGCATCGCCTGTCGCGCCGCGGCCGCCCAAGAGCACCAGACGGGTCGCGCTCGTCGCGACGGCCGCGTGCAGGCTGCGCGCCTCAAGAAGTGGTCCAAGCTCGCTGACCTTGTGGTTGGCGACGTCGATTCGATCGACGCTGGAGAGGGCAGAACCGACGGCCTGCCGGCTACAAGGTGGTCCGCCCGCGTAGGCGGCGCCGCCAGCGAGGACGATACCGCCGTCGCTCATCGAGGTGACCGTGCCGCCGAGCCGGCCCGTGACCGCCACCGAGACGCCGAGCGCATCGGTCATCGGCACGATCGCGCGTGGCGGCAACAAGAAGACGGTCAAAGGGCGATCCGGATCGTCGGGAGCAAGCAAGACCTCGACGGAGCGCCCTCGCGCGGCCACCACGCCATCGGCTGTGACCACCTCGGCCCGAAACGCGGTCGCCTGGGCGGGATCGGGCGCGACGCGCAGGGTTGATTGCGGCGCGTCGGCGTCAAGCAGGTTTGTCGGCGCGGCCGCTCCCACCAGGCGATCGATACGCAGGCGGCTACCGGCAACGAGCGGCCACAGCCCAGGGTGCCCCGTGGGCGCGACCAGGGTCAGCACGGCGTGACCGCTGCCGCTAGCGCTGCCGTCTTCGGCGACCACGTCTGCGAGGTCGATGTCGGAAGAAGCTGCGCTCTCATCGCCACAACCCATTGAAAACGTAACCAAGATGCAACCAATCAGCGCGCAGCCCGTCCGCCTCCGCTTGCGCCAAAGCGAGGCGCGTGCCGGCTGCAGGCAAGAGGCAGCGTTCGCAAGCCGAGTGGCCGTCGAGTTTTGGCGGCTGGGACTCACTGATCTATTCCATTGCGAGTTGTCACCACCGACTCGGGCGCTCGGGCGAAGGTCTGCCAGCCGCCGTCGGCGGTCTCGCAGGGCGCCCCATCGGTGTAGCACATCGCGACCCGTCGGGCGTCGACGTGGACACGACCGTGGCTGACGGTGTTGGCCTCGGGTCGATGCATACAGGCCGAGACAGGGCCGCGCTCGGGGCGATGACCCGCGAAATATGCACGCAGCACGGAGTCGGCATGACGGCGCGACGGCGCCGCCAGGATGCCCGCACGCGGCGGCAACCAGGCGGCGAGACGCGCGACGTGGGCGGCCTCTGGATCAACGCCGCTCGAGGTCCACAGCCAGGGCGACGAAGCCGACTCGCCGACCAGGTTGACGCCGTCCCAACACCAAGTCTGCGCTGCGATTGTCGCGCCATGGTCTGGTCGATGGGCGACGGCGTGGGCCGCAACGAGGACAAACGGGCGTAGGCGATCGATCACGGCTCCTGGACTGCTGCGCAGCCTGGCGTCCACCTGATCGAGATCTCTCGCCGCGATCAGCGACGGGATCAGGCTGCCGCGACTCAACGGCGCGGTGGGCTGCCAGCGGGCGGCGGCCTGGTAGTGGTTGAGCAAGAAGAACAGCAGGCCCTGATCGGTGGCGGCCATCCAGGTGCCGCCAGCGTCGGTGTCCGTCGGCCAGAGCGCGGTGACCCCGCTGTGCTGATGAAGGGTTGGCGCGATACCACGTTGGCGAATCGGCCGCTCGTCGCGGTTCATGCCACCAAGTAGGGTGCCGTCAGGCAGAAGAATCAGGGCGACCGTGCACATGGACCTTCACTCCGCGACGAAGTCATCGCGGTGGATGACCTCGCGCGCCGGCAGCCAACCCAACCGCGGCGCGATCTCGTGCGTCTGCAGGCCGATGACGCGGCGCAGGTCGGTGCTGTCGTAGCGAACGACGCCGCGACCAACCACCTGATCCCGGCTGTCCCGAATCCAGACGGCATCGCCCACCCAAAATCGCCCCTCTACTGCCCGCAACCCCACCGCCAGGAGCGAAGAACCCCGCTGCAGAAGCGCGTCGCGGGCGCCGCCGTCGACCACGACGCTGCCCCGCGGCCGCGCCGAGCTGAGGATCCATTTGCGGCGAGCGGTCATCTCGCGGCCGGGCGGGACGAAGATGGTGCCCTCGGCAGCGGCAGTGAATATCGCGGCGAGCGCGCCGGGCCGTTTGCCGCTAGCGACAACCGTCACGACGCCGAGCTCGCCCGCGCGGCGCGCCGCCAAGACCTTGGACTGCATGCCACCGGTACCGAATAGGCTCGTACCGGCGCCGGCGACGACCAGAGCGGCCTCGGCGCGGCTGTCCACAGCCGCCACAAGGTGAGCGTCAGGGACCAAAGCGGGATCGGCATCAAACAACCCCGCGACCTCGGTCAGGAGAATGAGCACGTCGGCGCCACACAGGAACGCGACCTGGGCGGCGAGCTGATCGTTGTCACCAAACTTCAACTCATCGACCGCAATTGTGTCGTTTTCGTTCACGATTGGTACGATTCCGACCGCCACGAGTTCGGCCAGAACGCGGCGCGCGTGCATGAAGCGCTGGCGATTTGCCAGGTCAGCGTGGGTGAGCAGAATCTGCGCGACTTCGATGCCGGCGGGAGCCATCTGCTCGCGGTAGCGCGACATCAACAGGCCTTGCCCGACTGCCGCCAGCGCCTGTCTACCGAGTGGCCCCGTACCCGCGTCAGCGGCGCCTGCGCCTTGTCCGGTCGCACCCCGCCCCAAAGCGACCGCCCCCGAGCTGACGACGATCACCTCGCGGCCACCGTCGATCAGAGCGCGCAGATCGCTGCACAGCCGGCTGAAGACGCCCTCGTCAAGGCTGCCATCGGGTCGGCAGAGAACCTGCGATCCGATCTTGATGACGGCCCGACGGCTGGCGGCGACCTGCTGGCGACCGGCGGTGCCGTCAAAGTCGTACAACGCGGGATGTTCTTGTGGCCTTCCCTCTTCCAAGAGCCCCCCCGCGCGTCAGTGCTCAACCCGCTTGATGCGAGCACCTAGACCACGCAGCTTCTCGTCAATGCGCTCGTAGCCGCGATCGATCTGGCGAATGTTGAAGATCCGGCTGGTCCCGCGTGCCGCCAGCGCCGCGATCAACAGGGACATGCCGGCACGCACGTCGGGACTCTCCAGCCGGGCACCAAAAAGTTGCGCGGGACCGACAACGACGACGCGGTGCGGGTCGCAGAGGATGATCTGGGCGCCCATGCCGATCAAGGCGTCGACGAAGAACATCCGGCCTTCGAACATCTTCTCGAAGAACAGGACGGTACCCCGGCTCTGCGTCGCCACGGTGATCGCGATGGACATCAGGTCGGTGGGAAACTGCGGCCAGATCGCGTCGTCGATCTTCGGGATCCGATTGTGAAGGTCGGCCTGAATGGCCAGATCCTGACCACCGGGCACATGCAACTCATCGCCGACGAGTTGGCTCTGTACACCGAGGCGACGAAAAACCATGCGGATCATGCGCAGGTCCTCGGGGATCACGTCCTCGACGATCAACTCGCCGCCGGTGACCGCGGCCAGACCCATGAGCGAACCGATCTCAAGATAGTCCGGCCCGATCGTGTACTCCGCGCCGCCGAGCTTCTCGACCCCTTCAATGTGCAAGGTGTTGCTGCCGACACCCTCAATGCGCGCGCCCATCGCGATCAACAGCCGCGCGATCCCTTGAACGTGCGGTTCGCAGGCGGCGTTGCGCAAAATGGTCGTTCCTTCCGACACGGCTGCAACCATGAGCAGGTTCTCGGTCGCCGTCACCGAGGCCTCGTCCAGGAAGACATCGGCGCCAACGAGGCGGTCGGCGCGCAGTCGATAGACGTCGTCGGTATCGAAGCGCGCGCCCAACTGCTGAAAGCCAGCGAAATGGGTGTCAAGACGTCGCCGACCGATGACGTCGCCGCCAGGCGGCGGCAGATCGACGGCTCGTGCCCGACCAAGGAGCGCACCGGCAAAGAGAATCGACGCGCGCACGCGCCGACCCAAGGCCGGCGGGACCTCGTTGCTGCGCAGCTGTGGTGTGTGCAAGCGCAGCCGATTGGGACCGAGCCACTGCACCTCCGTGCCGAGCTCAACCATGACCTCGATCATCACCAAGACATCTTTTATCTTTGGTATGTTGTTCAGGATCACCGGTTCGCTGGTCAACAGCGAGGCGGCCAGCGCGGGCAGCGCTTCGTTCTTGTTCCCCGATGGTCGTACGCGTCCGCTGAGCGGCAGCCCACCCTCGATCTCAAATGCTTCCACTGCTGACCTCCTGCACCGACCTCGCCAAGCGCATCGCGCATCGCGAACGAGATTCCACTAACCATCCATAGGTTTTGAACTTTCAGCACCTGGCGCCATTTCGGCACTTGCCGCTGTGAGGTCTGCAACGCCGGCTTCGCCTGTCTCGGTGACCGGACCAGACGCTTCCGCTCCGGGCGCTTCCACCGCGCTCGGCGCCAAGCCATCGTCCTTCTCCTCGACGTCGATCTCGTCAGCCCGATGAACCTCACCGCCACGAACAAGAAAGACGCGACGCGGCGACGCGACACGAATATGACGTGCCGCCGTTGTCGTGAGGAAGACCTGACCGCCCAGAGCCTCAAGGTGGGCCATCAACGCGCGATTGCGCTCAGCGTCCAACTCGCTGGAGACGTCATCTAGCAAGAGCACTGGAGACTCGCCCAGGCTGCGCTCCAGGCTCGTGATCTCAGCGATTTTGGCGGCCAGTACAAGAGCTCGACACTGGCCCTGGCTGGCATGAACCCGCGCCGGCCTGCCGTTAAGTTCGAAGACCACATCGTCGAGGTGCGGCCCGCGGGTCGTATAGCCGAGGCGCAGGTCCGTGCTGCGTCGCTCAGCCAGCTCGCTCGCCAACACCGCCCGCCTCGCCTCCACATCCACCGCGTCCTTCAAGGCGCCACGCGGCACATAACGCAGACCCGAGACGAGGCCGGGACTGGCCACCTCGCCAAAGACCGCGGCCAGGCTTCGATCGAAGTCGGCCACGAAGGTAGCCCGTCGCTCAGAGACCACCGCACCGTGTTCGGCGACCAGACGGTCGTATACGTCGATCAAGGTGACATCGATGTGACTTCCGCGACGATGCTGTTTGAGCAACGCGTTGCGGCTGGCGAGGCCGCGCTCGTAGCGACGCAGATCGGCGAGATGAATCGGATGGTGATTGAAGATGACACGATCGAGCCAGCGCCGCCGCAGGGCAGGATCGGCATGAGGCAGCGCGAGATCCCCAGGACCGAAGAGCACCGCCACCAGTCGCCCGGCGTATGACGAGGTAGTTGAGGCAGCTTTGCCATCGACGAAGACGCGGTGACGACGCCGTCCAAGCTGCACACCAAGGTGGGTGGACGCGCCGCCACGCTGCACATGACTGGCGATCGACGACTGATCGGCGTCGAACTCGATGCATTCGGACAGCCGACCGGTGCGAAAGCTACGCAGACTGGCGAGCACGACGATGGCCTCAAGCACGTTGGTCTTGCCCTGACCGTTATCTCCTTCGAGAATGTTGACGCGAGGATGGGGCAGCAGCTCGAGGCGCTCGATGTTGCGGAATCGTTCCGCGTAGAGCCGCTCGATGTACACACTGCCCCCGATCCCGGTTTGCCCGGGTGCGCCAATGCCAGCTGCCAGCCAGGCCAAGTCGCGTTACCCGAGCCGTCGGCATCGATGACGCGCGTCGCTACCGATCAGAGCCTCCGTTGCTACTGATCAGAGCCTCCGAGAGGCTTGGCGATCGGCCCACATGGACAGACTCAACCGCCTACAGGCGCATCGGCATCACAACGAACATCGCACCTGGCTCGTCCTCGCTGGTGACCAGACAAGGTGAGAACTGGTCGCTCATCTCGAGCGTCACCGTCTCGGCCTCGATGACGCTGAACACATCGAGTAGATACTTCGGGTTGAAGCCAACCGAGACCTTCTGACCGTCGTAGTCAGGGATCTCGATCTCCTCGTGTGCGTCACCAAAATCGTGATGAACCATCTCAAGTGACAGGCGGCCCTCATCGAGGTCGACGCGCAGCATGTGATGCTTGCCGCCGCTGCCGAGCGACGAGACTCGGCGAATCGCCGCGCCCAGGGCTTCCTTGGACAAGGTCACCGTGACATCGCCCTGCTCGGGGATCACACGCTGATACTCTGGAAAGTTCTCTTCAATTTGACGTACTTGTAGCCTGGCCTTGTCGCTTGAGAAGACAACGTTGCGACCGAGAAACTCAATGCGCACGGCCGGATCACTGCCTTCAAAGATGCGCTGCAGCTCCGCGGCGCCGCGGCGATGGATGATGCAACGCCATGCCGTACCATCGTAGTCGCTTGCCTCGATCGTGCGCTCTACCTTGCTGAGCCGATGACCGTCCGTCGAGACCATTCGAAGCAACGCATGTCCTTCGGTCGCAGCGGCCTCGATCTCAAGAAGCACGCCGTTCAGCGCCGGCCTGCTGTCATCCACAGACACCGAGAAGAGCGTGCGACGCAACATCGCTTCGACCTGGACCTTATCGAGCAGGAGGCTCTTACCATCACCCTCCTCGACGACCTCAGGGAACTCCTCAGGAGCCATCCCGTTGAGGTGGTAGTAGGCCCGACCAGCCTCGACTCGGACTCGGTGATTGTCTTCAGCGGACAGCTCGACCGTCGCTCCATCTGGCAAGGCGCGCACCACGTCGAACAGCGTCTTGCCGTTCACGAGGGCAGCTCCAGGCTCAGTGATGGTCGCGCTTACTTCCGCTCGAACCGTCACGTCGTAATCGGTCGCAGTGAATGTCAGACCGTCATCGCTGGCGGCGACATGCACACAGCCCAGGACGTTGTGTGCCGCCTTGCGGTCGATCACGCCCTGAGCGCGGTAGAGCGGTACCAGCAGGGCACCCTTGTCGATGGTCGCTTTCATCGCTTCCTCGCCTGATCCGGCGGTCGCCGCATCGTCCACCACGCACCGGCAGACCGCTCGACCGTCAGGGGGTTCTTTCGGCCGCCTTGTAGCTCCTGGCCACGCCGCGTTCGGGCGCTGCTGCGCCTGGCGCGATGACCCGGTGTGCGGGTCGCTGTTCTACCTCCAAACCCGGCCGCGGAGCAAGGGACGACGGCTGCATTGGCGGCGAATGAGGGTGGCGTTCGCGACGACCACAACGCGCCGGCTTCGCGGTCCGAACAACATGAACCATCTGCCAGCCGCTCTCGCTGACGAGATGAGGTGTCGCTGTGAGTTGCGTACCTCGTCGTCTCAGCGTGCATGTGTCTTCTTCTGTCTAGGTAGGAAAGGATCAGTAGTACAAGAAGTAGAGGCTGTGACTTCGGTAGTTGTGACTGATACATGTATGATTTCGAATTATTGGAGGCGATCTCGCTGTGGATGGATCTGTGAACGAAGCGGCAGACCAAGGTCAGTTGTCCACAGCCGCGCTGCAGACCGCCAAATGATACACAGGCGATAACCAGCCTATCCACGTGCTGTCCCCAGAGAACGAACCGAGTACTAAGACGCAATCCACAGGATGTTCACAGCCAACATATGATTGATTAATCAATGATATTGAGTTTTTGTTTCAATCTATCGTCATCGATGCCGCCAAGCTGCGACTCATCGATGCCGCCAAGCTACGACAGCGGGTCAGCGACGGTTTTGCGATGACGGTCTGGCGTTGACGGTCTGGCGACGGTGCGGCGACAGCCTGGAATCGAAGGAACGGTCGCTGTGGCTCCTAGCGGCCGAGCGCCGATTCGATGGCCTGCACCGATCCCTGAACGCGGGTATCGGTCTGTAGTAGCCACTCGATGCGCTTGCAAGCGTGAATCACAGTGGAGTGATCACGGCCGCCGAACACCCGGCCGAGCTCCGGGTAGGACAGCTCGGTGTACTTGCGGGCGAGCGACATCGCGATCATCCGGGGTACAGCCACTGAGCGGTGCTTTTTGTCGCCTTTGAGATCGGTGATGCGCAAACCGAAGTGCCGCGCAGCAGCTCGTTGGATGGCGTCAACGGTCAAATTGCGGCCGGGTAGATCGATGATCGGTCCCAGCACATCACGGGCAAGTTGCAGGTCAATTGGCCGCTTGCCGATGCGGCTGTGGGCACGCAGCTTGTTGAGGGCGCCCTCTAACTCTCTGACGTTGTTTCGCAAGTGGTCAGCGAGGTAGTGCAGCACGTCAACCGGCAACGAGATGCCTGCCTGGCTGGCCTTTTGCAGGAGGATCGCGCAGCGCAGCTCGCGGTCGGGCGCCTTGATCTCGGCGACCAGTCCCCATTCGAAGCGGTTTCGTAGACGCTGTTCAAGCTGGTCGAGTTCGGAGGGGAAGCGGTCTCCGGTCATCGCGATCTGCTTGCCGGATTGATGCAACGCGTTGAACGTGTGGAAGAACTCTTCTTGGGTTCGATCCTTTCCCTGGAGGAACTGGACATCGTCGACGAGGAGAAGATCGACCTGACGGTAGCGGTCACGCACGGTCGAGCGGGTGTTGTTGGAGCCCGAACGCATCGCGTGGATGACGTCATCGATGAAGGTCGCCGCTGACACGTAGAGAATTCGCGTACCGGGGAAGCGCTGGCGTGTTGCCAGGCCTATCGCGTGCAGCAGATGGGTCTTTCCGATGCCGACGCCGCCGTAGATGAAGAGGGGATTGAAGACCGAGTTGGGTGCTTCGGAGACAGCGACCGCGCTGCCATGGGCGAGTTGATTGGAGATTCCAGCGACGAAGCGATCGAAGGTCAGCTGCTCAACGAGGCCGTCGTGGTGGTGGCCAATGATCTCGCTGGGCCGCCCATCGATTGCCAGGCTGCCTTGGCGCGGTTCGTGCGTGACTGATGCGGGCGTCGCTCCCTGAACGCTGAGTCGCAAGGCGATCGGCCGTCGTGCGATCGTCTCGACGGCCGATCGGATCGTGTCGAGGTGGTGGGTCGAGATGTAGTCGAGGAACTGATGATCAGGTACGGCGAGGTGCATCTCGGTGTCGCTGCCCGGCAGCACCGCGAGCGGCGCAAACCACGAGTCGACCACCGCGTGACCGGTCGTCTTTCGCAGCTTGCCGAGCGTCTCCGACCACAACCTTTGCATCGTCTGTCTTCCTCTAACAACGGCTCGTCGGTTTGACCACACAGACGCAACAAGACCAGCCACGGACCGCAATGGCCCGCTCGACATGCTCTCGGCACGGCATCGTCATTTGTTCTGGCTACGCCGTTTGGAGCAGCCTCTACGAAGTCTCAGCAGGTGTGGCCGAAGCTTGTTGCGGCCTGAGCCTGTTGCGGCCGAAGCCGATGGTGAGCCATTGGCTCCGGTTTGCGCTTCGTTCGGTCCCGCTGATTCAGCTCGCTTGGTCGTTTCGGCTTTGCTGTCCTGCCCAGCTTCACCCAACTTCACCCAGCTTCATCCCATCGACCACACAAGTACTGAACGGCATTGAATCGTTCGATGGCATTCGTTCGCTCGACCCCTCGATCTGAGCGAAACGGAATCAATGACTTCAGTGCATCGCATCCACAGAACGATCCACACCCTGCATCTCCCTCGTAGCGCCCGGAGCGCGACTGCACAAGGCCCCGCGACACACAAAATCGACAACCGCCCAAGAGGACACGAGATCGATTTTTCGGGTAGTGGGTCAGTGGCCCTTCTGGTTGACACGGGCATGGGCGTATGGCTAGCTAACGCGGCTTTTCCGCTAAGGGAATGCGTGCGGAAGCAGGAATCACCCGGAATCGTTGAAGAAGAGGATTCGGCCTCCCACTGGACCGGCCCGCCAGTTCGGTGATAACCCAAGCGATGACGGGGAGATCTCCCCTACGCAACACTGCCGGGCGGCCTGGCAAAACGACCAAGCAACGGCGAGCCGCCCTGCCAACAGACCGCACGACCCGACAGCCGCAACTCAGCCGACAGGCCGCGTGCCTGGACCGCGTGAGGTCCCCCGCAAGGGGACGCGTGGCCATCCGATCGACCCCAACGGGTCGCAGACAGGGAGACTAAGGTGAAGAAGGGACTTGGAAACCCAAGCCGGACCGCGCGCAAGCGCGCGCACGGCTTTCGCGTCCGCATGTCGACCAAGAACGGACGCCTCGTGATCAACCGCCGCCGGGCGAAGGGCCGCAAGCGGCTCGCCGTCACGGTGCCCAAGAAGTAGTGCGCGGCGTGGGCGATCGGCAGGTGCTGTCGGCCCCCTGCGGCACATTCGGGCGCAGTGATCGGCTGCGCACGCGCGGTGACTTTGATCTCGTGATGCGCAAGGGTCGCCGCGTCTACGGCCGCCGTCTGGGCTTCCTGGTCTGTCCAGGTACCTGCGGTGGACGCCGCTTGGGCCTCGCGGTGTCGCGTGGCGCGGGTCCAGCGGTCGCTCGTGCGCGGCTCAGACGCCTGATTCGTGAGGCGTTTCGCAGTTTGCGCGGGCAGTGGCCAGACGCGATCGACGTGGTGGTCACGGTACGCCGCCCCTGGCCAGATGCCGACCTCGCCGCCGTCTGCCGTGAACTGTCCTGGCTCGCGGGCCGGGCGCAGCTGAAGTCCACCGTCTTGGAGGACCGCCCTGCGATCGGCACAGACGCGCATGGCGGCAACACCGTCGGCGCGAACACCGTCGAGCCGCCTGCTGGCGCTTCGAATCAAGACGGACCGAGTCAAGGCAGGCGGGCGGTTCAGCGCGAAGGAGATCGGCGTTGAATGAATCGCCGGGCACGCCCATGTCGGACCGCAACTTCGCGGTTGAGACGACACCAGCTGGCGACGTGGTCGCTAGCGTGCCGACCTGGCGGCGTCCTACGGCGTGGCTGCTCGACGGGATGGTTGCCGGCTATCAGCGGTTGTTGTCACCCCGGTTGCCGCCTGCCTGTCGATTCGAACCGACGTGTTCGGTCTACGCCCGCGGGGCGCTGGCACAACACATCGTTGCTCGGGCTTTGTTGTTGATCGGCTGGCGCCTGTTGCGGTGCCAGCCACTTTGCGCTGGCGGATTCGACCCGGTGCCTCCGGGTCGCTATACCCCTTCCGAGCGGGCCCCCGCCCGCCAAACCAAGTCGTGAGGGCGTCGATCGTGCTCGTCTCCAAGAACATCGCTTCCTGCCATCGTCGCCCG
>CALGHC010000247.1 GCA_937915965.1 uncultured Myxococcales bacterium | reverse complement strand
CAGCCATCTGAAGCGCTGCCACGGCCCCTGGATCACCGACGAAGAGGTGGTCGCCATCGCCGACCACTGGAAGGCGCAGGGCGAGCCCGTGTACGACATGGACATCCTGGTCGACCCCGAGTGCGAGGAGAAGGTCGAGATCACCGACGGCGAACTCGACGACCTCTTCGATCAGGCCGTGCAAGCGGTTATCGAGGCGGATCAGGCGTCGGTGAGCTTCCTGCAGCGCAAGCTCGGAGTCGGCTACCAGCGCGCAGCGCGGATGATCGACCACATGGAGCGGCGCGGCATCGTCGGCCCTGCGCAAAGCGCGAACCGACCACGCGAGATCATCGACTACAACGCGCTGTGACCGCTGCGCCGCCTGGTCGCGCGGCTGCCGGTGGGGCGCCGCGCCCCCCGATCGATGCAGCCGGCGGAGTGTCGCGCTTGCCCACAGGTCGCGATCTCCGCTAGAAACAGATCGAAGTCGGGCCGCTGCGCGGTCGCCGCGAGCCGAGTGGGAGCTTCGCGGGCTTCGAGACCGGGCTCGACGCGGCTCGACAGATGCCTGACCGCCCGGGATGACCCGGGTCGCGACGCGGCGCACCAACGCCGCCCAGAGGCAGACCATGCCACCGATCCAGGCAGCAGTGTTGAAGAACCTCGCCAAGGCGGCGTTCAAAGCGCAGGCCATCGTTTTGCCGATCGACTGGGAGCAGCCAACCGGCGAAGCCGGCAAGCAATACGTCGACGCGTTCAAGCCCTACGAACGGTTCGCGCCGATTGACCCCAGCAAGCTCTTCATCCCCGCGACTCCCAATCGGCTCCACGTCGACACGGTCTCGAGGATATCGAGCGACTTCGAGAAGTACATCGACGGCATCTGTGACGCGATCGCGCTCGGCTGGAACCAATGGCGTGCTCTCGCGAAGTTCTCCAGCCTCCAGATCATGGCGGTGTCAGCGATCGGCGCCCCCGGTTGCCTCAAGGGCCCGGGGCTAAAGAACTTGATCCTGCCGACGGCCCCGAAGAAGTCTTCGAACGAGACGAAGTTCTCCAAGGCGATCGCGACTCATATCGGTGACGCGTTCAAGAAGTGGCAAGATCAGGTCATGGTGCCCGGGCTGCCTTGGTACCCGGCGTTCGCGGCGTTCCCCGGCCCGATGGCGCCGCCTATGCCCAATGTGCCGACTCCGCTCGCTTCATGCCCGTCAGCGATGATGGCCGAGATGACGCCGCCGAAGCTCAAGGACGGCATGGTCAAGGCCCTCAACGACAAGGATGCCCAGCACCACGCTGCGCTGTTCGACAGCATCGGCCAGGCGGTGGCGACGACGTTTACGACGTGGCTGCCCACCCAGATGGTGATGAACGTTCTCGGCAAGGGGCCGATCCCCACATTTGTGCCGCCGTTCGTGCCGGTTGGACCGGTGGTTGCCGGCGACAACCTGCCGATTCCCGGGCACCTCGCTGCTTGAGCGTCGAACCGGCCGCGCCAGCCCCGAGCGCCCGTGAGTCCTCTTCGACTGGCTTGGGACGGGGAGCGCGAGTCGCAAAAATCTGCTAGAAGGGCGCCACGCACGCGGTTCCGACGGCGATGCGTCAAACGCGCGACCGGCCGTGCCGCAAGGGGCGCAGGCTGGTGGGAGGCGAGAGATGCGTGGAAACGGTTTCAGCGCTGACGTGGCAAAGACTCGGTGGCCGACGCTGGCTCTAGCGGCCGCGACCGTCGGTCTGTTTGCAGCCTGTGGCGGCGACGAAGCGCCAGGGCCGGTGGACTCATTCTGCACGATGGGCGACGTGACCTGCATCGGCAACGCGCTGGTCACGTGCGCCGACGCGGGCAGGGCCTGGAAGGTCGCGCAATGTGGCGCGTCGAAAGCGTGCTCCGGCGCGCAGTGCAAGCCGATCATCTGCGAAAAGAGCAGCCTCTCGTGCAGCAGTGACGGCGCCAAGGTCTTGCAGTGCCCCGCGGACGGCCTCGCTGATCCGAGCCCGAAGAATACCTGCGCCGGCTCGGAGACCTGCATCGCGGGGACCTGCGTCGCCAAGAGCTGCAGCGATGGCGCCAAGGTGTGCGGTTGGAAGAAGGTGCTGACCTGCGAGGGCGGCATCTGGAAGGGATCGAGCTGTCCGATCGACACGTACTGCGATGGCGCGACCCACACCTGCCTGGCGCGCAGCTGCGAGCCGACGACGACGGTTTGCGACGGCAGCGCCGCCTACGGGCAGTGCAGCGCCACCGGCTCGGGCAGGACCAAGAAGAGCTGCGCGGCGGGCGAGGTCTGCGACGACGGCGTCTGTCACCCCAAGGTCAAAGAGGGCAGCGCGGGCTCGGTGGCCGACACCTCGGCCGGGGCGGACGGCGGCAGCGGTCAAGACACAGCGGCGAGCGACATCGGTTCGGGCTTCATCGACATCCCCAAGAAAGACATTCAGCTTGAGCAGCCTGACCTCTTCGACATGATCGTTTCAGAGACTCCCGACCCGCCGGCCGACGCCGACGCGCTGTCGTTCGACATCACCAACGCGACCTACAACTCGATCGACAAGATGCTCCAGCTCACCGGCGACGCCGGCCTGAACAAGATCGAGATCCAGATCGCTCCGATCGAGGAGTTCCAGACCGGCACGTTCACGGCGGTGGGGCTGGAGGCCGAGAAGACGCTGGTGATGATGAATGACGGCACCACGGACCCCACCGAGGTTCAGTGGAAGTTCGTCTCAGCTGACTACACGATCACGATCGACTCCTTCGATGACGTCGGTGGCCGGGTGACGGGCAGCTTCAGCGCCGAGCTCGCCAACCAGGTCGAGGCAGGCAAGATGATCTACCTCACCAAGGGTGTGTTCGACCTCAAACGCGGCGGATAGGGTCGGCAGCACGGCACATTCGCGCGGACAGAGCGGCCCGGGAAGCGGCGCTGCGCAGGCACGGCGGTCGATTTGGCCGAGACTCTCTACATCCAACACTCGCCCGAAGAGACGCGGATCGCCCTCGCCGAGGACGGCCGGGTGATCGAGCTACAGGTGGAGCGCACCGTCGGCCGAGGCTTGTCGGGTAACATCTACCGCGGCCGGGTCGTGCGCGTCGTGCCGAGCATGGACGCCGCCTTCGTCGATATCGGCCACGAGCGCAACGCGCTGCTGCACGCTGCAGACGTCTGGCTGGCTGGCTTCGAGTCCAGCCTCGCTAGCGGCGCCACAACCGTCGACGGCGCGCCGGTGCGTCGGCCTCGCAAGCCGATCGCCGAGCTGCTCAGCGCCAACCAGGAGATCATGGTGCAGGTGGTGCGTGAACCGGTCGCCCGAAAGGGGCCGCGCGTCACCACATACATCGCCCTGCCCGGCCGAAACATCGTGCACCTGCCGCGCGAGCCTCATTTCGGCGTGTCGCGCATGATCGACGACCCCGCCGAGCGCAAACGGCTGCACGACGTGGTCGCCGCGCTGTGCAAGCGGGGGGGCGCGATCGTGCGGACGGTCGGCGAGGGCGCCACGATCCCAGAGCTCGGCGAAGATCTGCGCGTCCTCGAAGCCCAGTGGCTCGACATCCAGGTGCGCTTCGAGGCCGCCAACGGCCCGAGCTACATTTACGACGACCTCGACCTGGTGCTGCGGTCGCTCCGCGATCTGGTTGGCCCCCAGACCGAGACCGTCTGGATCGACGACCCGGCCGAGTACGACCGCGTCACCACCTTTGTCGGTCGATTCCACCCCGAGGCCCGGCCGCACGTACGCCTGCACGAGGCGCGGACCCCCCTGTTCTCTGCCCATGGCATCGACCGGTGGCTGCGCGCGGCGATCGAGCCGCGGGTCGCGCTCAAGAGCGGCGGCGAGTTGGTCATCAGCCGCACGGAGGCGATGACGGTCATCGACGTCAACAGCGACCGACAGGTCAGCTCCGAAGCGTTGTCCGACGCTGTGCTGCGATTGAACCTCGAGGCCGCCCGCGAGGTCGCCCACCAGCTGCGCCTGCGCAACATCGGCGGCATCGTCGTCGTCGACTTCGTCGAGATGAAGCGACTGGAGGACCGACGCATGCTCGAGGCCGTCGTCGAGGCGGAGCTCGCCGGCGACCGAGCCCGGATTCGCGTGGGAAAACTAAATGAATTCGGATTAATCGAGCTCACGCGCAAACGCGTGCGCGAGAGCATCTACGAACGTCTCACCGAGACCTGCCCAACCTGCGACGGCCAGGGCTACGTCCGCTCGGCCAGTGATCTGGCCATCGATACCATCGCCAGACTGCGGCGCAGCCTGGCGAGTGGCGAGCACCGGGACAGCCTCATGAAGGTTGAACTGCCAGCGCGCGCCGCGGCGATCCTCAAGAGCCAGCTCGCGCCGACGATCGCGGACCTCGAAGAACGCTTCGGCGTGTCGATCGAGGTGGTCGAACAGGCCCGCGTTCGCGCAACGGCCCCCGACGTTCGGGTCGTCAGCGGTCGGAGCGGTGGCCGCGGCTGAGCGGACGCCAAGCGAGCAGATCGACCACAATCAAGCTGCGCCCCGCGTGTCCGCCGAGAGCCGTCGGCCGCCAACCCGACGCCTGTAGCCGGGATGCCAGCGCGGCGCTGTCGCCCGCAAGGCATTCGATCGCGATCTCGACGCCGGCTCGTCCATGAACGATGACGCCAGGATGATCGTTGACATCGGTGGCCAGCGCCGCCGCACCGGCGACGAGCTGCGCCTCGACGGCACCAAAGCGGTCGTTTCGCGCAGGCGGCTCAAGCAGGGCGGCTGCCCGCTGCAGCAGCGACAGAGGCGGCACGGACGGGCCCAGGAGGAAGGCGAGGGAGCCGCCGGTTCCAGGCGCACAGCAGATCGCGTGCAACAGTGGTGCCCCGCCGTCATCTGGGTCGCGCAACGCGACGATCCGCGCGTCCACCGGGAGCGCTGGTGAAGAACCGTCGATGTTTGGTCGGAGTTGTCGAGTCTGGTCGACGATCACCGCACGAAACGGCGGCGGAGGCGCGCGAGGAGCGGAGGCCTCATCGGCATCGGCACCCGCCGCATCTGCATTCGCCAACAGCAAGTCGTCGCAGCCAAAGACGCAGGGCGCCTGCGCAAATAGCACAGCACCAGGGTGATGGTTGGCGACCCGCGCCAGCGCTTGCGCATCCAGCCGACCGTCGGCCAGCCGGCCGAGATCCACATAACGGCCACCGCAGGCGAGCACGGCGCCAACCAGGCTCGCTGGCACGGGCTCGGCCAACGCGCACGTGTCATCGGGCGTGACCAGGGCGCGCGCGATCAGACCAAGCGCCTCGCCGTGACCGGTGACCAGCAGCAGGTCGGCCCGGGCCACACCGAGAAGTTCGGCCCAGAGCGCTCGTACCCGGTCGTCTAGCGCGACGTCGATCCGCTCACCGCCGGCGCGGGGCTGGTGCGAGCGGAGCACGGAATCCAACGACGCCCGGCCAGGAAAACGGGCAGTATCAAGCCACAGGTCGGTCATGAGCGCCTTCCTCGATCACTCCCCGATCGCTCAGCTGCCGCGCCGGCGACGAGCGAAGGCGATCGCAATAGGGGTCGTTCGTTACGGCCGAGGCAGGTTGGGGCTGCCGCGGTCGAGGCGCAGCCGACCGGCGGGTGAACCCAGGTGCATCCCACCCATGGCCCGCGGCCGTTGGTCGAGACGCAAAGCGCCGCCCTGCGGGTCGCCAAGACGGAGATCAAGGCCCCCGCCTGGTTTGCCGGGCGCCTCCGCGGCGCCGGCGTCACCTGCGCTCGCCGGTGCCGGCTGGGCAGCCGCCTCCAAGCGCAGCACGACGTGAGTGAACAGCCGACGACGATCGTGGCAAGGGGTCCCCTTGGCGCGCTGCCCACAGTCATCGCGCACGCCGTCGAGGGCGCGCACGACCTCCTCGGCGGGGGTCTCGGGGTCGATCACGAGAGTGATCGTGTCGATCGCAGGGAAGGCGCCGTGGATTCGCCCCGCCCAAGCCGAGAGCGTCTCCAGGACATTGCCGAGCACCTCACGCGGTGCCACCTCGCCTGACTGCCGCTGCAGCTCAAGACCGACACCGCCACGACCGACGCGGAGCAAGACGCTGGCGACGTCATCGGGAAGATTGTCGTCGGCGGTCGGCGTGCCACATTCGCCGCCAGCGGCGACCGGGGCGACTGGCGCAGCGACGCCCTCAGGCCAGACATCAACGAGCCCGCCGATGAAGGACGCGACCGCGACGCGAGGCTTTGCACCTGCCGCTCGGAGGGTCGCCACGACCTGCTCGACCGCTCCCCAGGCGACCCGGCGGTCGGCGATCACAGCGACGTCCTTGTCCTTCCAAGCCGCGGCTGGGCCGCGCAAGGCGAGGACGTGGGCTGACGCGCCATCCTCAGCCGTGACGAGCGCGTCGGCGCCGAAATCGAGGAGGTGTTTGCCGGTGCTCGCACGCAGCGCGCCCTCGTCGCAGCTGGCCCCCTCGCGTCCAACACAGCGAACCTCCGCAATGACCTTCCCGTCCACAAAGAGTTGCTTTCGACCGATCAACACCGCCGGTCCGTGCCACGCGATGGTGCCCGTCGGCGCGGCGCCATCCGGAGTCGCGTCTTGGGGGGCGTTGTCGGCGGTTGCAGCGTGACCGCCGTTCTCGCCTCCGTGCGCGCGCTCGTCGTCACCGTCATCGTTCTTCTCGTCCTGATTCTCCGCAGTCGAACCCGACGACGCCTCGTCCTCGCCGGTGGTGCCTCCTCGCGAATCGCCGCCCTGATTGGCGACCGGCGGCGCAGGCGTCAGCGTCCACATCGGCTCAAGCTTGGCGTCGGAGGTGCTGCGCGCGGGTTCGACCTGATGGTAGATGTCGAGAGCCATGATGGGTTCGACCGGGGGCGGTTTGACGACGTGACCGGCCCCCGTGGCGCTCGCTTCGTCGGGCATCCCCGCTCCCTGTGCGGAGGCACCCTGCGACTCGCCGCCGCTGCCAGCGCCGGCCGCCTCGTCATGACCCTTGTCACGGTGATCATTGCGATCGCACCCGCTCAGCCAGACGCTCGCGCCAAGCAGAGCCGTACTCAGCAAGCCCGAGATCATCATCGTCGTGTGTCTCATCTGTTCACCCTCCAATTGCGCGCGCGGCGTCTCCGATTGCGACCCCATGTTTGCTTGCAGCGACGCGGCCGGCCAACTCCAAGGCCGCGATCGCGCTGCTGGAATCGGCCTCGCCGCGTCCGGCGATGTCCCATGCGGTTCCGTGGTCCGGCGAGACCCGTGGAATCGGCAGACCACAAGTCACGTTGATTGCGTCGGCGAAATGAACCGTCTTCAAAGGCCCAAGGGCCTGATCGTGATACATGCACACGACCGCATCGTAGCGCCCGGACAGGGCGTGATGGAAGGCCGTGTCGGCGGGAACTGGCCCAACGACGTTGTGGCCGGCGGCGACCAGGGTCGTGAGGGCGGGGACGATGATCCGCGGCTCTTCATCTCCCATCCGTCCGCCCTCGCCTGCGTGCGGGTTCAAGCCACAGACGGCCAAGCGTGGCTGCGAGATCCCATACCAGCGGCGCAGTGCATCGACGGTCGCCTCCACGGCCCTGACGATGAGACCGCTATCGAGTCGCTGCGCGACGTCACGCAGCGCCATATGAGTCGTCACGGGGACTACGCGCAGCGCTGGGCCAGCGAGCATCATGGCGAATCGGTCGACGCCCAACCGCCAGGCGACATACTCGGTCTGACCCGGGAAGTCGGGGCGGTGGCCGTCGAAGATCGCTTTGACGGCCGGGCCGGTGGCGATCGCGTCGAGCTGACCCGCGCATGCCGCATCAAGCAGGGCAGCGAGCGAGCGCATCGTCATGCTGCGCCCGCCGGCCGTCGGCTGCCCGGCGAGCGGAGGCGCCTCGGCGATGCCGTCCACAGCGGCGATCGGGTGCAAGACGACGCCCGAAGCGACCAGGGCGTCGGGGTGTCCCCCCGACACGCGGACGGGCGAGGTGGCGCTGACTTCGAGACCGAGCCGGCCGAGCCAGTCGCCGACCGCGGCGCAGATCTCTTGCGGAACGTAGAGCCGGCAGACCATCCGTTCGGCCAGCCGAGTCGCCGCCAGGGCCGCGATCATGACCTCCGGGCCGATCCCGGAAGGGTCACCGAGCGTCAACCCGATCGCCGGCGAGCGGACAACCGCGTCGGAGGGCGCGACCGCAACCCTGGTCGTCTGTGGTACCGTCGGTTCGCTGCCGGGATGGTTGCTCGGGTTCACCGCTCGCCTCGACTGTGGATCCACTTTTCTTGCCGCTCCGGGGGCGAATGCTAGCATAGGCGGACCAGGCAAGCGCGCTTGGTGATTCCGTCCTGTGAGGGCCTGATGCGCACAATGACTCGATGGCTTGTTGGGGTGCTGCTCGCTGTTTCGGCGGCAGCGACGCTCTCGGCGTGTGACCCAGGTG
>CALGHC010000246.1 GCA_937915965.1 uncultured Myxococcales bacterium | reverse complement strand
CCAACGAGACCTTCGTCTCTGCCTTGACGCGGGCGGATCGCGACGCGGTCCACGTAAACGCCGGCAACATCGACACCGGACCCGATCACCATCTGCTGCTCACCCAACGCTGGCTCGCGGAGCGAAGACCAGCCCGCCTCGTCCTGCACCTCTTTGGCGGCAACGATCTCGTCGATCTCGACCGGCCGGATCCGTGCTGCGCAGGGAAACCCCTGCTGAGCTACGCCGAAGCCGGGGCGAAGGCGACCTGCGGGTCCTTGGAGTGGCAGCTCGACATGCCTCTGGCCTTGGTCCAGAGCCCGCCGCCCTACCTGATGCAGGTGGCGGCGCGCGATCTGCGCCTCGGGGCTCTGGCTTGCGCGGCCGTCCGGCCCACCGCGGCGCTGGTGGGGCGGGTGTTCCGCGTCTGGGACGCAGCGGCAGCAGATACCCCGGAGCGCTGGGAACACCTCGCCGCGGTGCTGCGTGCCTTTTCGGCACTGGCCGCACGAGCAAGCATCCCGCTGGATGTGGTCGTGCTGCCCGAGCGTGACCTCATCGTCGGCGGCGAAGACTCTGCCGCGGCGAAGCGGCACGACCGCATCGTGGCGTTGTCGCGCTCCCAGGGGATCACCACGCACGATGGCTGGCCGCTGATCCAAGAGCTGGTCGACCGCGAGGGGGCCGAGAAATGGTTCGCGCGCACCCAGGCCAACGACTACCATTTCTCGGCCGCGGGCCATGCCGAGGTCGCCGCGTGGTTGCGGCGGCGGTGGCGCTAGGGGGACGGCGCGGCGGAGGGGTCACACCGTCATCACTCAGTACACAGCCCGCGAGGTGTCCGCCCAGCTCCGCACCCCGACGCCCAACGGTGACGCGCTGAGCGTCAGGCCGGTTGCGAGGCCCTCGGACGGCGAGGCCCACACAAACGCGCCCAGGGCGACCGAGCCGGTGTCGACGGCGCCGGGGTACAGGTTGAAGCGGACCGTCGGCTCGGCGCCGGCGCCGACGAGCAAGGACGCGAGCAGCGAGTCGTTGCGGTCCCAAAACACGGCGCCAAGCCAGTTGCCGGGGCGGACGGGGCGCATCTGGCGGAAGGTGCCGTCGCCGGCGTCTTCCATCCAGACCATGCGATAGCCAGCCGCGATCGAGATGGTGTCTGCGTGCGACCACCGCCACGACAGGCCAGCGATGCCCTCGTTGCCCATGTAGCCGAAGATCGAGAGAGCGCCGGTGTAGCCAAAGCCGACCTTCATGAAGAAGTTCTCGCCGGTGTTGTAGAGGCCGAGATCGGTGAGATCGATGGCCGGCTGGCCGGGCCAATAGCCGATGCGAATGCGGTCGCCGAAGAGCGCGGCGACGTCGTCGAAGGCGAATGCGATGAGGCCGATCGGGTTGAAGATCAGGATGTCGGCAATCGGGTCGACGTTGGCGCCACGAAACGCGCCGTTTTCCGCGACTTCGTTGAGGAACTGCACAGCGAGGATCGTGCCCAGGGCGCTGAGGCGCGGCGCCGGCCAGCCCTCGCGCTGGTACCACTCCTCGAGCTTGCGAAAGAGCATGCCCTCGCCCAGCACGTGCAGGAACCAGTTGGGCACGAACTGGCCGTAGTCGGGCTCAAAGCGTTGATAGGGGAAGATCTCGTGCGCGACGAAGCTCGACCAGCCGCCCGATCGGCCAATCGAGCGCAGCGGGTGGGCCAGATTGTCGGCGACGTTGCGAGCCCCCGTGGCGAAGGCGATGTCGGTGAGGCCATTGCGGTAGGAGCCCGAGCGCAAGATGTCGAAGCCCGAGGCCAAGACGACCGAGAGCGGGTTGAAGATCGCTTCGGTGCCGTAGTCGAGATCGCGCAGGAAGTAGCGGGTGGGCGCCGGATGCGGGCGGCTCGGTGCACCGACGTCGGCTGCGAGCGGCCCGGGCAGCTGGGCGGCGACCGGGGGCTGGGCGGCGGCCGG
>CALGHC010000245.1 GCA_937915965.1 uncultured Myxococcales bacterium | reverse complement strand
GGCACCAAGGACAAGACCAACGTCAACGCCGGCGGCGCCAACGGCGGCGATGGCACCGGCCAGGGCGCCGGTCGCGGTTGGTTGACCGTGCGCACCAACCCGCAGGGAGTCGGCGGCGGCGCCAACCAGGGCGGATATGGCGGCGGCGGCGAGGTCAGCGGCAACCACAGCGGTGGCGGCGGCGGCGGTTACAGCGGCGGCGGCGCCAAGCCCTACACGTCGAGCAACGCGGCGGGCGGCGGCGGCGGCGGATCGTACAATGCCGGCAGCAGTCAGTCGAACCAGGGCGGCGTGCAGAGCGGCCATGGCAAGGTGATCGTCAGCTGGTAGGCGGGCACGACATCGCGTCCGGCCCCGACCACACAACGCCTTCTCCAAGGACTGAACACCTTCTCCAAGGACAGACAGTCATGCGCCAGGTCTTCATCGCCCGCGCGGGCGACCCCGACGTGCTCGAAGTGCGTGAGGCCCCTGATCCCCAGCCCGGCGCTGGCGAGGTGCGCGTTCGCGTCGCCGCCGCCGGCATCAACTTCGCCGATATTCTCGCCCGCATGGGCCTGTATCCCGACGCGCCGTCCTTGCCGTGCGTGGTTGGCTACGAGGTCGCAGGTCACGTCGACGCCCTCGGCCCCGGAGTCGCTGGCCTGCACGAGGGCGACCGCGTCGCCGTGCTCACCCGCTTCGGCGGCTACAGCGACCAGGTCGTCGTAGCTGTCGATCAGTGCGCGCTGCTCGCCGACAGCGTCTCGTTCGAGACCGCCGCAAGCGTCCCGGTCAACTGGCTGACCGCCTGGTTGATGCTCATCGAGCTCGGCAACGTCCGGGCCGGCGACACCGTCCTGGTGCACGCCGCGGCGGGTGGGGTCGGCCAGGCCGCCTTGCAGATCTGCCTGTGGCGCGGCGCGACGGTGATCGGCACCGCCAGCCCGGGCAAGCACGAGCGACTGCGCGCCGCTGGGGTCAGCGAGTGCATCGATTACACCAAGGACGATTTCGAGGCCGAGGTCGCGCGCATCACCAGCGGGCGCGGCGTCGATATCGCCCTCGACGCCGTCGGCGGCGCCTCTTTTCGCAGGAGCTACCGCAGCCTCGCGCCGCTGGGTCGCCTCTTTCTCTTCGGAGTCTCAAGTTTCGCTCCTGGTCAGCGGCGCAATCTCATCGCCGCCGCCCGCGGCTTGCTGGCGATGCCGCGCTTTGGCCCCATCGGCCTGATGAACGACAACCGCGGCGTCTTTGGCGTCAACTTGGGGCACCTCTGGGGCGAGGGGGCGCGTCTGCGCGCGATGCTCGCCGAGATCATGGCGCTCGTCAGCGACGGGACGTTCTCTCCCGTCGTCGACCGTACGTTTCCCTTCGCCGAGGCCGCCGCCGCGCACCGCTACATCCAGGAGCGCCGCAACTTCGGCAAGGTGCTGTTGGTACCCGGCGAGTAACGTCGAGCCGCGGCGCTAGCGTACCCAGATGTGGTAGATGCCCGTGCCCTTGAGGGTCGCCGTCGTGTGGCCGGTGCCCGGATCCTGGCAGTGGCCGCCGGCCGAGTCGACCTGGCCCCACGCTTCGTGGCTCCAGTAGACGCTGTCGCCGCCGTTTGAACCGAGGCCCCAGTCGGCCTTCGAGCTGGCGTTGTCATAGCCGATGGTGCGCACCTTGCCGTTGGATTGGGTCAGCTTGCCGTTGCCATAGGTCGCGATCTTGCCGTCGGCGTAGATGTCGCTGAGGTGCTGCTTGTTGGCGCCGTCGGCGACGTGGAAGATCCAGTCGATGGCGTAGCCGCCGGCCACCGCCGACGTGTGGCACGAGAAGCGGAAGTCGGTGATCGAGGCGAACGGTTGGCCGTTGGCGATCCGCACGGTGCTGCCCGTTGCCTTGGTCGACTTGAGATCCGCGTACGGCGCACCGACCTGCCACACCGTGTCCCCGCCGCCGTTGCCCGACCACGGGATCAGCGTGCTGGTGATCAGAGTCCAGCCGCCACCGTCGGTGATCATGTCGCAGAAGTGCTGGTAGCCGCCGAGCCCGCCGACGCCGTCGGCGTCGATCCAGTAGACCCCATTCGCGGTGCCCGGTGCCGCGGTGATCAACGCCTTGCATGACGGCGCTGGGTTCGATTCCGTGCCCAGCTGCGCCACGCAGGCTTTGCCATCGCAGCTCAGATCAGCGCCACAGTAGGTTCCCGTTCCCGGACAGCCGCCGATGTCGCCGCAGTCGTCGGTGAGGGGCAGACCGCATGCGACGCTGCCGGCGACCTTGCAGTCGCCCGAGCAGACCTTGATCTTCTGCAGCTTGATGCCGTTGCAGAACCAAAGCGCGGCGCCGTCGCTACCGACGACGAGGCGGCCGACCTCCTTGGCCGTACACGTGGTCTGGCCGACGTCGACGACAGGAAGGTTGGCGCCATGCAGGATCGCGCCGGCGAGGTCGATGCCGCCGGTGACCGTCAACTTGCCATCGACTGTGCCGCCCTTGGTCGGCACAAACGCCGCGATCGCGGTCGGTGACAGCTGCTCAAGCGAGACGCAGCCGCTGCACTGCAGCTCCTCGGCCGTGATGGCGAAGTCTGCCTTGGTGGCGACCGCCGCGAGGGTCGCGGTGTCGGCCTTTGTCGCGGTGTCGGCCTTTGTCGCGGTGTCGGCCTTCGTCGCGGTGTCGGCCTTCGTCGCCGTCGTCGCGCTGTCGGCGGTGACCGCGTGTTCTGCCTCGATGGCGGCGCCGCCCTTGTCCTTCGAGCCAGCATAGGTAAAGGCGACGTGTTCATTGCCGACCGCGCCCGCAGCGATCATCGGACCTTTGACGCACGCGCTACAGGCTAGCCCCGACGCGTTGGTCGCGTGCCAGGCGCGGGCCACCGGGCCCACCGCCAGCCGCGGTAGCTCGTCGCCACCACCGACCTGGATGCCGATCCACAGCGGCGCGCCGGCGGTCAGCAACGCAGAGTCGAGGGCCTCGTCCGCGCCCGCCGTCAGCGAGAAGAAGCCGTTGGCGACCGCGACCTGGTTCTTGAGCTCCTTCCAGACCGGCTTTGCCGCCTGTGGTTGGTCGTACAGCGAGACGACGAAGACGTAGCTGCCATCGGGAACCGCGCCGCCGCCCGCGTTGCGCAGCACGCCGTGCACCGGCAGCGTCGCCGCGTCCGCCGCAAAAGCGGCACACGGCGCGGCAAACGCGCACAGAGCGAGCGAGACGAGCCAGACTGATCGGCTCGCGGACGATCCGAAGAAACGGCGCATGGTGGGACTCCCGTGGATGTAGCCAGCGGCGATGCTTCGCAGGAGGTGTCGGTTCAAAACCGCAATGTTACGCCACTGGCGAAGCCGGCCGCCACCGTCGAACCGATCTTGAGTTGGGGGCCCAACGTGACGAAAGCGACGGCGTAGCCGATGTGGATCGTCGGCGCCGCGGTCACGAAGAAGACCTCCTCAGGCGATGAGTCGTCGTCGCCGTGGATGGTCGCGGTGCCGCAGCGGGTCTGCGAGCTGGAGGACGAACCTGTGTAGCTGCCTGTGTAGCTGTAGGAGCTGCCCCAGTTGTGGCACTCGGCGTAGTCGAAGCCGACGTAGCCGCCCAGCTCAAGGCGCACGACCTCCGGGACCAGCTCCAGCTCCCATGCGTAGCCGAGCGATGCCCCGGCCAGGTCCGTGTCCTCGTCGTCCTGGTCATCGCCGCCAAACGCGCCCCGCGCGAGCAGCGAGATGACGTGTTCGCCGGCAAGCTCAAGCTGCAGGCCGGTCTCAAAGCCAATCAGGCTGTGGAACGGCCCGGTGAGCGCGAGCACCCGCCCGGTCGCGCGCAGGCGCCAGGTGCGGCCTTGAGGTCGACCTGCCCACGCGCTGCCTGCTTCCGTCTCTGAATCGTCGAGATCGACGCGGCCCACGCCAGCGGCTGTCCCGGCCGGTGCGCCCCAGCGCAAGCGCGCTTTGCCGGCAGCGACCGGTCGCTGGGCCTCGGCAGGGGCTGCCGCACCGCCGCGCTGGGCGCTGGCGATGTCTGGTGTGGTTGTGATGGCCATCGCGGCGAGCGCGCAGGCGGCGGTGTAGACCAGTCGCATTTCGGCCTCCCCTACAGCTTGCGCGCGATGTTGTCTGCCAGCCTCAGCAGGTCCATGCGGCTGACGTCGCCATCCTCTGCCAGCTCGCTGATGCCTTTTTGCGGTTCGCCAAGCGCCTTCTGAAAGCCCTTGCGCGTCCCAGAGACGACGACCATCTGGATCACCCGCTCCTTGGCCAGATCGACGACGTAGACGGCGTAGCCGAAGGTGTCGAAGCGGTGCACGACCAACATCACGTCGAGCTTCCACTCGGAGCGGACCGCCGCGGCGACCTTGACCATGCCCGCAAGCCGCTCGCGGGCGTCGTCGAGTTCGTTCGCATTGAGGGTTTGGGCGATGAGGGCGTCATCCCCTTCGAGCTCGCCGCCAGCCGCGAGCCCCTGCGCCAGCGCGCGGCGGGCCGAATACGGTTTCTGCGGCAGCGCGCGGCGCAGCAACGACCGACCCGCCAGCACCTCGAGCGACAGCGGCCGCACGATGAAGCCGCGATCCACCAGCGCGGCGGTCAGGTAGCCTTCGAGGATCGCCGGCCCGCTGCCGAGCGCCTCGGGCGCCCAGACGCTCAGACCGACCACCGCGGTGGTCGGCACACGGGTCGCGCGGGCTTCGACGAGCGTGTACTTGGCGCAGCCGGACAGCGCCGGCGCAACCAGCAGGGCGGCAATCAGGACCATTCGCATGGTTTCCTCCAAGAGTAGGCTGGACCTGTGGGCACAAAAAGCGTGTACCACGGCGGGCTTGGCGCTGACAAGGATGACCGGTGATCGAAGGCTGGTGGCGGTCTACTCCGCGTCACCCGCCCCGTCGGACACGGTCGAATCGCCGCCATCGGCGCTCTTGGAGCGCGCGACCGCCTGGTCGTACTGCTTGCGCACGATCTCGGCGACGACCTCCCGAGAGCCCAAGCCGACCGCCAACGCGATGGCGAGGCACAGACATCCCAGCAGCAAGACGAAGGTGACCAGCACGAACATCGGCGCGATCTCGAGCTGCTGCACGCCCATGGTGATGGCAAAGATGAGGATCGCGTAGCGCGCCGCGGTCGCGACCCAACGGCGCCCCTGCTCGTCGCCGCCACTGCGGGCGAGCAGAAGGGTCTCGACCAAGCGGCCGATGACCCAGCCCACCGCGACGATGACCAGCGCGATAAGCACGTGCCAGAAGAGGTAGGAGAGGAACTTGTGGATCATGCCGGCCCAGATGCCCAGCGCGAGGTTGTCGAGGGCCTGGGCGACCGCGATCAGGACAATCGCGAGCTGGACGACGCCGCCGACGAGCTGGCGGGGCGAGCGCAGGTGACGTCCGACCGTGGCGGCGGGGCTCGCAGCGTCCTCTTCGGAGCCGCCAGCGATGGCGCCAAAGCCGAGCCCAAAGCGCTGCAGCAGACCGTCGAAGCCGACCTGGTCGAGGAAGCCCTCGACGATGGCTCGAACGACGCGACTGAGCACGACACCGATGGCGACGATGACCGCCGAGACGACCAGCGCCGGCAGCATCGACCAGAAGCGATCCAGCATGGACGTCAGCGGGCGCGCCACGGTGTCGAGACCGAGCTGGTCAAAGGCTGCGATGGCGGCGTGCAGCATGATGAAGACCATCAACGCCAGGCCGGCGACGTCGCTGGCGCTGCGGGTCGCGAACAGCTTGCCAAGGCGCAATCGCGCGACCACACGGTCAAAGCCGGCTGCCTCGAGCAGGTTGCGCACTACGGCCCAGGCGATTCGCCCCAGCACCCAGCCGACCGCGAGGATCAGCACGGCGGTCGCGAGCGCCGGTAGCAGCGAGATGATCCGGTCGAGGGCGTTGCGCAGCGGCGTCGCCAGCGCGCTGATCTGCAAGGCTTCAACGGCGCCCGCGAGGCCGACGAAGAGGACCAACCAGAAGGCGACGCGCCCGGCGCTCTGCGCGAACTTGGGCTCACCCTCCGCATCGGGCTCGCTGCCATCGCCGCCGAGCCGGGCGATGCGCTCATCGAGAGCCAGACCCTGCAGCGCGGCAGTGATGACCTTGCACAGGACGGTCGCGATGACCCAGGCGACGATCAAGATGACGACCGCCTTGGCGAGCAGCGGTAGCGCCAGCACGATGGTGCCGACGAAGCCCTGGATCGGTCCCGCGGCTTGGGTCAGACCGGCGTATTCGAGCACGCCGACGATGACGAGCAGCATCGTGAGGTAGAAGACGACGCGCGAGACCAGACGCTCGAGCGGGTGCTCGCCGGCCTTGCCCTCGAGGAGGACACGCATCCCCAGCCGGTCGGCCAGCACGTCGTCGATTCGGGTGCGACACAGCGCCCAGAAGACCAACCAGGCGAGCAGCCGTGCGATCAGCCAACCAGCGAGCAGCAAGAGCAGCGCAAAGAGCAGCGTCTTGCCCGTCGTCATCAGCTCGTGGGCGAAGTCGGCGCTGATCCACTCCCAGGCCGAACCGGCGGCCACGGTCGCATTGGCTGCGGCTGTCGCTGGCGCGGCGGC
>CALGHC010000244.1 GCA_937915965.1 uncultured Myxococcales bacterium | reverse complement strand
GGATGACGCCAAAGGACAAGCCACGCGCCACCAGCCCGCGGGCGGCGAAGTTCGTCGGGCTCGCGCCTACGCGAGCGACCCTGTCGTCGCTGTCGCGGTCACGCCAGCCGTCACCTTCGCCCTGCATCGCGTTGCACCTCGCGCCGCCTGTGGGGACCCGGCAGAAACTACCGACCGTATGGAGCCTGCTGAACCTGCCGACCGTATGGAGCCTGCTGAACCTGCCGAGCCTGCCGACCGTGCCGACCAGGCCGGTCAATGGCAAGCCTTCTTCTCAAGCCTTCTCGAGCCTGCTCAAGCCTGCTCAAGCCTGCTCAAGCCCGCTCAAGCCCGCTCAAGCCAGCTCAAGCCAGCTCAAGCCGAGCGCCCACCGGCGCGCCGCAGCTGAGCCCGCACGCGAGCGAGCATCTCGGCCATGTCAAAGGGCTTGGCGAGGTAGTCGTCGGCGCCGCTGTCGAGGGCCTCGACCTTGGTCGAGGTGTCGTCTCGCGCCGTCAGCATCACGATGGGCGTCACCAGGCCGCGAAGCCGAGCGATCTGAGCGAGCTCGATGCCGCTAGGCCCGGGCATGGTGATGTCGAGCAGCATGACGTCGAAGTCGCCGGACTCGATCGCCTCTTTGCCAGTGTGGCCGTCCTCGCGCCAGTCGACCTCGTGGCCTTCCTGTTCGAGGTTCATCCGAACCATGGTGCCAATGAGGCGGTCGTCCTCGACCAGCAGGATGCGCGCCATCTACTTTCCCCCGTCGGTCTGCATTGCCGGCAGTCGCAGTTCGAACGTCGCGCCCTGCCCCTCGCCGCCGCTGTCGGCGCGCAGGCTGCCGCCCATCCCGTGAGCGAGGCTGCGCGAGATGCTCAGCCCCAGCCCCGTTCCCTGTCGCGCCGCGGCGCGCTCGTCGCGTGAGCGAACGAACGGTCGGAACAGCGACTCGGCGCGGGTGGGGTCAAAGCCCATGCCGTCGTCGACGACCTCGACACGGACGGTGTCGCCGTCGGGAAGTGCGCGGATCGTGATCCGTGTCGCACCATACTTCTGCGCATTGTCGACGAGGTTGTCGAGGATTGTGCGTACCGCGGGCGCGTCGCCGCGCACGGCCAGACCCTCGCCTGCCTCCAGCTCGAGGACGCCGCCACTCGTCTCGACGAATGGCTGGCGGTGGCCGTGGAACTGCCGCAGCAGCTCGGCGAGATCGACGTGATCGGTGGCGAGCGGGCTTGATTGCGCCCGGATCCGCTGCGCCAGGATCAGGTTCTGAATCAGGTGTTCCTCGCGGTCGACCTCGCGCAGGGCGCTCCGCACCATCTCGCGCTGTTGGTCGCCAGGCATCCGCCCGAGCTCGATCGTCTGCAGAACCGCCTTGATACCGGCGAGCGGTGTCTTCATCTCGTGGGTGACGCGGCCCAGAAAGGCCTCGGTCTCGTCGCGAAAGCGCCGTTCGCTGCGCACCAACCGGTAGAGCATCGCGACCACGACAGCGAGCAACACAAAGAGCAACGTGGCCTCGCCGAAGAGCATCCGTCGTTTGCGCGAATAGCCATCGTGCAGGGCGTCGACGGTCGCCTGGGTCGGCGCGACCACAAGCGGCGTGTCCTCGTGGCCATCAGCCCCGCTGTTGCGGCCAAATGGGTAGGCAAGCGGTGGGATGGCGCCGACGATGGCGCGTATCTCGAAGCGCTCGTCGCCCGGCATGGCCGAGGGCCCGACGGCAGTGCGGCTGACCATCAACTGGGCGGCGTAGAGACCGGCCGTACGGCGCAGGCCCTCGCGCTCGAAGTCGAGTTCCCGCTCCAGCGCGCGCTGGAAGTAGACCGACCACCAGGCCCCCAGCGCGATCAGGACCACCAACGCGGTGGCAAATAGCCAGGTCGCCGCGGTGAATCCACGCTTGGAGGGCCCGCCACGCTCGGTCATCGTCTCTCCTCCGGCCGCCGTTCCAGCCGATCCAGCCGATCCACGCGACACGCCTGCCACCTGGTTCAGCTAGTCCAAGTTGGCCGACAGTTCGAGGATCGCGTCGGCCAAGCGATCGATGTGGGCCACCGTATGCGCCGCCGAGAGAAACACCATCTCGTATGCGGAGGGAGCCAGGTAGAGGCCCCGATCGAGCAACTTGCCATGGATGAGGTTGAAGCGCTCGACGTGGCGCGGCGAGATCGCCGTGGCCGTCTTCGGCAGCGGCCCCTCGTCAAAGTACGGCCAGCAGATCGATCCGACGCGTTGCAGCTGTGGCCACGGCCGGTCGGCCTCGAGCAGCCTCTTGTGCAGGTGGGCGCCGAGGAAGTCGAGGTGCTCGTAGACGTCGCTGTCGTCGAGCTGGCCGAGCGTCGCGAGGCCAGCGGCTACCGACACCGGGTTCCCCGACAGGGTTCCGGCTTGATACACCGGTCCAACCGGCGCCAGCAGCTCCATGAGCGCCTTGGGCCCGATGATCGCGCCGATGGGCATGCCACCACCGACGATCTTGCCGAGGGTCACCAGGTCCGGCTCGACCTTAACCAGACCGCCGTAGCCGCCGTATTGCAGACGGAAGCCGCTGATCACCTCGTCGAATATCAACAGGGCGCCGTGCGCGGAGGTGATCCGCCGCAGGTCTTGGAGGAACGACTTGTCCTGCACGAGCAGGCCGTTGTTGGCCGGCACGGGCTCGATGATGACGGCGGCGATGTCGGCGCCGAACTCGGCGAAGAGGGTCTCAACGGCCGCAGTGTCATCAAAGGGCAAGACCAGCGTGGTCTGGGCGACGTCGGCGGGGATACCTGCGCTGGTCGCCTCGCTGATGTCCTCGTTGCCAGTGACCAGACCCGAGCCGGCCTTGACGAGCAAGCCGTCGCTGTGGCCGTGGTAGCCGCCCTCGAACTTGACGATGATGCGCCGGCCGGTGGCTCCACGGGCGATGCGCAGGGCGGTCATCACCGCTTCGGTGCCAGAGCTGACCAGTCGGGCCATGTCCATGCCCGGGAAGCCGCCAACCAGCATCTCGGCGAGCTGCACCTCGGCTGGATGGCACGCGCCATAGCTCAGCCCCAGCGTCGCCGCGTACTGCACCGTCTGGACGACCTTCGGTTCTGCGTGACCCAGGATCAGAGGCCCCCACGACATGCAGAAGTCGATGTAGCCGTTGCCATCGACATCGGTCACCTCGGCGCCCTGGGCGCGGGCGAAGTAGATCGGCTCGCCGTGTACGGAACGGAAGGCACGCACCGGGCTGTTGACGCCGCCTGGGATCGCGGCCAAAGCGCGTTTGAACCACAGCTTCGAGGCTTCGCGGCGGGCGAGCGCGGGCAGGCCGTCGCTCTCCGTGCGCCAGGGCTTGCTTGAACTGGTCGGGTCGCTCGGTCCGCTCGGGCTGCTCGGGCTGCTCGGAGTATTCGACGTCATTTGGGCCTCCAGGGGCCAGCCCAAACGGGCTGAGCGGTGTGGGGAATTCCCCGGTGTTGCCACGCAGCGTGCGTCCTAGACGGGCGAGGGCGGCGAGGGCGGCGAGGGCGGCGAGGGCGGCGAGGGCGGGCAGATGACCGCGAGGATGGCGGCGACGATGGCTTCGTCGTCGGTTTGTTCAGCGACGGCGGCGGCGACGACGCCGTGCC
>CALGHC010000243.1 GCA_937915965.1 uncultured Myxococcales bacterium | reverse complement strand
ATGGCGGTCGAGCGCGGCGGGCACAAGCAATGACCGTCACCCAGATCATCCATTCGCCGGTCAATGGACTTCGCCCCAAAGAGCCGCTAGGGTGCGCCGCCCTCGGCGAGCGCCGACCCACCAAACGACGGACCTACCTTGACTTTCGAAGACCTTGACCTCATCGACCCCCTCCTCGACGCACTCGACGAGGAGGGCTACGACACTCCCACCGCCATTCAAGAGAAGATCATCCCGGCGCTGCTGAAGGGCCGCGACTGCCTGGGCTGCGCCCAGACCGGCACGGGCAAGACCGCCGCGTTCGCGCTGCCGATCCTGCAGCACCTCGCGGCCGGGCCCGATCGTCCCGGCCGGCGGCCCATCCGCGCGTTGGTCCTCTCACCGACCCGCGAGCTGGCCGCGCAGATCGGAGAGCGCCTCGGCGCCTACGGCAGATTCTTGCACCTGCGTCACCTGGTTATCTTCGGCGGCGTGGGCCAGGGGCCCCAGGTCACCGCGCTGCGCCGCGGCGTGGACACGCTGGTCGCGACCCCAGGCCGCCTCCTGGACCTGCTCGGCCAGGGCCACGTCGATCTGCGCGACGTCGAGTTCTTCGTCCTCGACGAGGCCGACCGGATGCTCGACATGGGTTTCATCCACGACATCCGCAAGGTGCTGCAGGTGCTGCCGGCGAAGCGCCAGAACCTCTTGTTCTCAGCGACCTTTCCGCCGGCGATCGTCGAACTGTCGACCGGCTTCCTCCATGACCCGCTGCGCGTCGACGTCGCCCCCAAACTGGTCGCTGTCGAGCGCATCGACCAGAAGGTCATGTTCGTCGCGCACTCGAACAAGAAGCTACTGCTAGCGCAGCTACTCAGCGATCCTGCGGTCTATCAGGCGATTGTCTTTACCCGCACCAAGCACGGCGCCAATCGACTGGTGAAGCAGCTCGAACAAAACGACATTGGCGCCGAGGCCATCCACGGCAACAAGTCCCAGGGGGCCCGCGAGCGAGCGCTGCGCGCGTTCCGCAGCGGCGATCTGCACGTCCTTGTGGCGACGGATCTCGCCTCGCGCGGGCTCGACGTCGAGGCGGTCACCCATGTCTTCAACTACGATCTGCCCAACGAGCCTGAGAGCTACGTGCACCGCATCGGTCGCACCGGCCGCGCCGGTCGTGACGGTATGGCCGTCTCGTTTTGTGACGAGACCGAAGGCGCCTACCTGCGGGAGATCGAGTGGTCGACCGGCCAGGCGATCCCCGTCGACGACAGCCACAACTGGCACTATCCAGCGGCCATCCCACCGCCGCTCAAGCCCGGCACGCGGCCGCCACAGGGCAACCGCCGCGGACCGCCGCAGCAGGGCCGTTCGGGTGGGGGCTCGTCGCGGGGTCCCAACAGCTCCGGCGGCTCAGGCGGCCAGCGCCAACGACGCGGCGACGGCGGCCGGCGACGGCGCAACTAGGGCACCTCTGCGGTGGCCTCCGATGACCGCGCGACACCAGCACATTCGCCGACAGGGTTCGCCGGTCCAAAGCAAGAGCGCGGCGGTGTCCACCGGCCCCGTGCCCACCGACGGGCCGGCCGTTGGTACTTGCCGCGCTGCGTCAAATCGACTATCACTCGCGCAATCGCCCACCTGAGACGCCATCTAGCGTCCCCCCGAACCCCCTGGTTGCGCCATGTCGTACCGTCCGGTCCAACGTGACATCCCCGTAGAGCTCCTCACGGAGGCGGGCTGGATCGTCGGCAAGCTGCGCATCCCTGCTGCCCGGCGCCTGGTTGACTTCCTCAACCAGGGCAAGCAGATGCTGAACCTGACCGACGTCTACGTGCCAGAGCGTGACGTCCGGCTGCCGTTCTTTGCCGTGCGCGCGTGCGCGTGCCTGGCGGTGCTGCCCGAGACGGTCGAACCCGCCGAGGCCGGCCCGAGCGATGTCATTCAGACCGCCGAACACCGCGTCGTCATGATGCTCGGCCCGTCGAGCGTGCAGGGACGCATCCGGGTCGCCGCCGGCCTGCGTCTGTCCGACTGGTTCATCCGCCAACACGGCTTCATCGCCGTACAGGACGCCGTCTTCAAGCTGCGCACCCACCTCGCACAGGAGGGCGTCGTCACGGAGTTTCACGAGATGCTGGTCCAGGCCGACAAGGTCGTCGGCATCACCGAGCTGGACGCGCCTCTCTTCGAGACGCCCGAGTAGGATGCGCCGGACCCAAAGACCTGCACGCAGCTGACCGAAAGACGAAACGCGCTCAAGCCAGATAGCTCTCTACGACGCGAGTCAGGCCCGGTACGCCGGTGACCACGTGACCCTTTGCGTTGGGCCGCAGCCTGCGATAGAGCTTCAACGCGGTCGAATGAGTGGTTCTCTCCGCGCGCGCGTCGGTGACCTCAAGCAACCGCTCGGCGACGGCCGAAGCGTCGGCGCTGGCAAAGGCGGCGAACGATGGCGAAGACCCTTGGGCCAGCCATCTGTCGTGGTGCGCCTCGAGCTTCGCCACCCACTCATCCAGCAGCGCGTCGATGACTCCCTCGATGAAGCCCGGCTTGATCGCCTTGATCGTCTTGAAGGCGCCCTTGATCGCCAAACCAGACAGACCCGACTTGCGCGCCACCTCTTCGTCGAGGAAGCGTGCACAGTCGCGCACGAGGCGAGGACGGGCGGTGGCGGAAAGGAGCTGGTCGGCGAGGGTCGGCATGGGCGTCTCCGGAATGTGAGACAGGCGTTATGCGCGATGCCGGCCGAGGAGCGCAAGAGATCCCGCTCCAGAGTCGTCGATCAAGCGCGCCAGCAGCGTGTCCACCAGCCAGTGCAGGTGCAGCCGACGCTCGGCGATGGCGGCGGGCGCCAGCGGGTCGCCCTCCCAGATTCCTTCGAGCGCGGGCGCGTAGGTGAAGGTGTTGATCACCGCGGCGCTGAAGGTGACAAAGAAGTGCCGGGCGGCGAGCGGTCCCGTCGCGGGCGTGACCTCAGCGAGGACCCCAGCGATCGCCTCGTAGAGCGCCGCCATGCTGCGGCGGATCGCGTCGATCTGGGTGCCGTGGCTGGTCAACTGGTTCTGCACCAGCCGGGGGTAGCGGCGGTTGGCGTCAATGAAGTCGAGATAGGTGTCGACCATCGCGTGGAGGCGCTCGGCGAGCGGCGCGTCGTTCGCGGCCGCACCGGCGAGCGCGGCGCGGTGGGCCTCGTAGTAGCCATCGACGACCCGAGTGAACAAGGCCTCCATGCTGCCGAAGTAATAGAAGACCTGCGCCTTGTTGACCCCGGCGCGGTCGGCGACGTCGCGGGCGCTGACGCCGTCGAAGCCGCGCTCGCCAAAGAGCGCGTCGGCCGCGAAGAGCAGTCGTTCTGAGGTGGTGCTGTCGGTTTGCTTGGGTGACACGGTTCGGGGACCTCGTTTGTCTGCGTGCCGGGGCCGATGGGGCGCGTCGCCCTGCGATCGCTCAACGTTATTGACCGATCGGTTTGACCGATCGGTTGGAATCTGCCATACCGCCGTCCGGATGGCAAGAGCAGCGCCCAGACGAGGCGCGGTCGGAGGTCGAGATGGGCGTGGCAAAACGCGTGAGCGAGAAGTTGGCGGGTGGCAGCGGCAAGGCCAAGACAGAGCAACTCAGCGGCGGCGCGGTGATCGCCCGCATTCTCGCCACCGAAGGCGTCGACACGATGTTCGGCATCGTCGACGGCACCTACATGGGCCTGCTCGCGGCCCTGCGCCCCAACGCGATTCGCCTCTTCACTCCCCGCCACGAGACCTCAGCCGCCCATATGGCTGCGGGCTACGCGCGGCTGACCGGGCAGCTCGGCGTGTGCATCGCGAGCAACGGCCCGGGCGTCGCCAACATCCTGCCGGGTGTCGCCGTCGAGGAAGCAGAGGGCAACCGGGTCTTGCTGATCACCAGCTGCCGACGGGTTGGCACCGTCTACCCCGACCGAGGCGGCACCTTTCAGAGCTTCCCGCAGAGCCAGGCGATCGCAGCGATGGCGAAGTTCAGCCGAGTTGTGCCGTCGCACGAGCGCCTCGCTGAGCTCATGCGCGCCGCCTTGCGCGCGTGCTTCAGCGGCCGGCCCGGGGTCGTCCACCTCGACGTGCCCGAGAGCGTCTTCAATGGCAAGGCCGAGTTCAGCCCGGCGACGTTTCGGACGACCGATCAGATTCGAGTCCAAGTTGGGCCTACCGCGGACCCGGCGCTCGTCGAGGCGACCGCCCAGCTGATCGTGGCTGCGCGCAGACCGCTGCTGCACGCCGGCAGCGGC
>CALGHC010000242.1 GCA_937915965.1 uncultured Myxococcales bacterium | reverse complement strand
GGCGATCTGGGCCCCCCGGCCGGGGTGGTCCACGCCGACCCGATCCCGCCCGTGGGGGCGGCCCGGGCCGGCCGGCCGGCCCTCGCGGCAGCAATCCAGGTCGACCAGATGGCCCTCGCGGCAGCAATCCAGGTCGACCAGACGGCCCTCGCGGCGGCAATCCAGGTCGACCAGATGGGGCTCAAGGTGGTCGGCCAGGTCGACCAGATGGTGCTCAAGGTGGTCGGCCAGCCCAACGCGACAGTGGCCGTGGCGGCGGGCCATCCGGTCGAGCTGGCGACGGCGGCGGCTCGGGCTACGGCGGCAGACCTGCCAGCCGTGGTGGGCCCGCTTATCGCGACAGGCCAGACGACCGCGGCGATCGCGGCGGCGGCGCTGGTCCGCGAGGACGACAGGCCATGGGCGACAGGGGCCATCCAGCCAACGCTGGCGACGACGATCTGGTGATCAGCGCGCACGCGGTCGAGGCGCTGCTCCAGTTCAGCCCGAAACGGATTCGCGCGATCCATTGCTGGGCAGCCGACCCCCGCGTCCTCGCACGCATCGAACCGCTGATCGCGCGACACGCGATCGTCCGGATCGACCAGCCGCCGCGCGAGATCGGCGGGGCTGCGGCCCTCGCGCAAGGCATCGCTGCCCGCGTCTCGCCCTACGAATACGCCGATCTCGACGACGTCCTGCCGGTGAACCAGATCCCCGACGAGACACTGCTCGTCGTGCTGGACTCGGTGACCGATCCCCGCAACCTGGGCGCCATTCTGCGCTCCGCCGCATTCTACAAAGCGACCGCCGTCATCCTGCCCCAAGATCGTGCCGCTGGGGTCACACCCCTGGTAGAGCGGATCTCACGTGGCGGCAGCGCCGCTCTGCCGGTCGTGCAGGTCGTCAACCTCGCCCGCACCCTGCGGTCCCTTGCCGACCGAGGCGTACGCACAGTCGGCACCGTCCTGCACGGCGCTACCGTCGATCTGTGGGAGCTCGACTGGCAGGGGCCGACCGCCATCGTCCTGGGCGCGGAGGACAGCGGCTTGCGGCCCTTGGTGCGCAAACAGTGCGAGACGCTGGCGACCACAGCGGGTTCAGACGCGATGGGGTCTCTCAATGTGGCCTCCTTCGCGACCCTGGCGCTGGCGATCGCCCGTCGACCGCGTTGACAGACAGCCCCGATGGACGGCCCGCCTCCTCCGGAACGCCGTGCTGGATCGCATTGGAGCGTCGAGCCGTCTTGACAAGGAAAGTCGAGTCCCGTATATCGGGTCGCCCTTACAGGGTCCGCTGCGCGCGGAAAACCCGAGTAAGGCGCCGAATTCCAATACCTTCCAGCGTGTTGCGGCGGCCCGAACCGGCCGCGCCGGTCGTTTGGCCCGTTGGCGGTTGCTGGGATCGGCCCGACAAGTAATGCGAGACAAACGTACGACTCAGGCGACATGGAGCCATCAGGTGACCGGGCGTGCCCGGCGATTTGGCCTGCACAGCTGATCAGCTGGAGCGATCACGGCTCGCGCCGTCATCGTGACCGTCGGTATCCGCCCTCGGGATCCAGCGGGGCAGGCAGCGATCCCCCTGCCGGTGAGGCCAGCCGAACCGGAATCCATGGATCTCCGGCCCCGCTGGCGTAGCTCAATTGGTAGAGCAGCTGATTTGTAATCAGCAGGTTGCGGGTTCAAGTCCCTTCGCCAGCTCCGCTCGGGCGATGCCTGGTAGGCGACGCACGGGCACACCGGCGCGCCCCCCCGCGACAAGGGTGGACGCAAGAACGGAAACGGGTGGATGCAAGACCGGGTGGACGCAAGACCGGGTGGATGCAAGACCGGGTGGACGCAAAAGCGGATTCGGGGCGCCGCCCCGGGACGATGAGTCGAACGGAGGATTGCCCGAGTGGCTAATGGGGGCAGACTGTAAATCTGCTGGCGGAAGCCTACGGTGGTTCGAATCCACCATCCTCCACCACTGCCCCCGAGGACCCCGGTTCACGCGGGCAGTAGCCGGTTGACGACAGCGTCTGCCGGGTCGAGCGAGACAGCAGTCTCAGCGTTACGCAGGTTCTGGGCCACCGGCTAGAAGGACAGAACGCCGATGGCCAGTCTGTGCGGGAATAGCTCAGTTGGTAGAGCATCAGCCTTCCAAGCTGAGGGTCGCGGGTTCGAGCCCCGTTTCCCGCTCCAGGCCTACGTAGCTCAGTAGGTAGAGCACTTCCTTGGTAAGGAAGAGGTCACCGGTTCAAATCCGGTCGTAGGCTCCACGGATAGACGGGGCATGGATACGGTCAGGGTCGGCGCCGACGCCGAATCAACACAGGGCGAGCGTCGCCACTACGGGGCGTCACTAAGCAACGCCACATTGAACTGCCAGGACGTTAGGGCCGTGGCAGCGGGAGGACACCAGTCATGGCGAAGGCCAAGTTCGAGCGCAACAAGCCCCACGTCAATGTGGGTACCATTGGACACGTTGACCACGGCAAGACGACGCTGACCGCGGCCGTCACCAAGCGTCAGGCCGAGCGCGGCAAGGCCAAGTTCATGGCCTTCGACGCGATCGACAAGGCACCTGAGGAGAAGGCTCGTGGCATCACGATCTCGACGGCGCACGTCGAGTACGAGTCGGACAACCGGCACTACGCACACGTCGACTGTCCCGGCCACGCCGACTACATCAAGAATATGATCACCGGCGCCGCCCAGATGGACGGCGCGGTGCTCGTTTGCGCCGCCACCGACGGCCCGATGCCACAGACGAAGGAGCACGTGCTGCTCGCTCGTCAGGTCGGTGTCCCGTCTGTGCTGGTCTACCTCAACAAGTGCGACCTGGCCTACGCCGACGACCCCGAAGGCGAGCTGGTCGACCTCGTTGAGATGGAGCTGCGTGAGCTGCTCGATCGCTACGAGTTCCCCGGCGACGACACGCCGATCGTCCGTGGTTCGGCGCTGCTCGCGCTCGCTGGCGAAGAAGACGAGCGCGGCCTGGGCGTCGCCAGCGTCGACGCGCTGCTCGCGGCGATGGACAGCTTCATCCCCGAGCCGGTTCGTGAGATCGACAAGCCGTTCTTGATGCCGATTGAGGACACGATGACCATCTCGGGTCGTGGCACGGTGGTTACCGGCCGAATCGAGCGCGGCATTGTCCATGTCGGCGACGAGATCGAGATCGTCGGCATCAAGGCGACTCGCAAGACCGTCTGCACTGGCGTCGAGATGTTCCGCAAGCTGCTCGACGAGGGCCGCGCGGGCGACAACGTCGGCGCGCTGCTGCGCGGCGTCGGTCGCGATGAGGTCGAGCGCGGTCAGGTCCTCGCCAAGCCCGGCTCGGTCAAGCCGCACACCAAGTTCATTGCTCAGGTCTACATCCTGAGCAAGGACGAGGGTGGCCGGCACAAGCCGTTCTTCAAGGGCTACCGCCCGCAGTTCTACTTCCGCACGACGGACGTGACTGGGATCATCGAGCTTGGCGAAGGCGTCGAGATGGTCAAGCCCGGCGACCGCGTGGAGATCCACGTCGAGCTGATCGCGCCAATCGCCATGGAAACTGGACTGCGTTTCGCGGTTCGAGAGGGTGGACGGACCGTCGGCGCAGGCCGCGTGGTCACCATCATCGAGTAGGCCCGGCGGAACCCAACGGGCAGCCCCGGCAGGGGGCGAAGCGAAGCGATACGGCGGCGACGCCGCGCGCATACGGGAGCGAGTCATGGCCTCGAAAGGCAATCGTGTCATCATCCATCTCGAGTGCACCGAATGTCGCTCGAGCGGCGTTCCCGGTGTCTCGCGGTATTCGACGACGAAGAACAAGAAGACCACTCCGGGGCGCCTGAGCAAGAGCAAGTACTGCCGGTACGAGCGCAAGCATACGGTTCACCGAGAGGTCAAGTAGCACCCTGGCTTGCGGGCGGTCGTCGACGCGGGTCGACGACCGCCCGCGGCTCGCCAGGCCAGTAGCTCCAACGGTAGAGCAACGGACTCCAAATCCGTGGGTTGTGGGTTCGAATCCCTCCTGGCCTGCCCCGAACCTGCCGCCGCGCGCGGCGACCAGGTTGCCCGCCCGAGCGGGCACATGCAGGGGGAGGCCGAGGGCCCCCACCGCCTGCCTGGACCAATACACTGGTGACGTCCTGACGGGTGTGAACCCGACTGACCCACCAAGAGGAACGTCCGATGAGTCAGAGCCGGATGGTCAACATGGCGTTCATGGGCGCGGCGCTGCTGCTCTGGTTTGTGAGCATGCAGTTCTTCGCCTCTGTGCTCGACATGATCCGCCCGGAGTGGGATCTCGCGCTCATTGGCGCGGAGTTCCGCCTCAGCGATCTGCTCGGCATTGTTATCGGCGTCGGTGGTGGCGTCGCGTTGTGGCGTCACGAGCGCGTGTTTGCCCTCTCCAACGAGGTCGCTAGCGAAGTGCGCAAGGTCACATGGCCGACCCAGGACGAGACCAGGCTGGCGACCATCGTTGTGATGGTGACCACCGCCATTGTCGCGACTTGCCTGTGGTTCTTCGACCTGGTCTTTAGCGCCCTTACCCGGCTTGTTTACCAGATCTAGGCGCCCCGCAGCGGCCGCAGGCCGGTGGACCCGCGACGGCAACGACCGGCGCCAGGGGGACCGACCCGCCCGCTGAACGCAGGCGTCACCCGAGGAGAGAGGCGATGGCAGACGAGCTCCGCATCGAAGAGCAGCCCAAGGCGGACGAGGCCGTGGCGAACGTCGACGATGGCGTCGCGGACGCGTCTGTCTCGGACGTGGCGACCGCGGACGAGACAGACGCGGCTGTGGCGACGGCCGACG
>CALGHC010000241.1 GCA_937915965.1 uncultured Myxococcales bacterium | reverse complement strand
GTCCGGCTCGTCCGGCTCGTCCGGCTCGTCCGGCTCGTCCGGCTCGTCCGGCTCGAAGCCGCCGCAGCCATTCGTAACGCACACGACGCGAACTTGGAGAGACAACGATGAAGTCAGGCCTATCCCCGAGATTCGGTCTTCTGGTCGCCTGCGCACTAGCCGTCACGCTGCTGCCGGCCGCGGCCCTGGCCGACACCCTCGCCGCGCAGGGGGCTTTGGTCACCGCCGGCGGCGGACCGGTGCCAGATGGTCTGTACGGCATGCAGGTCGTTCTCTACGCCGACGCCGAAGGCAAAGTGGTTACGTTCAGCGAGAAGCTCATCGCTGTGCCGGTGAACGGAGGTCTCTTTGAGGTGGTGCTCGGTGCCGACCCTGCCACGCCACTCGATGGCCCGGCGGTGGCCGCCGCTGCGGGCTGGATCGGCGTCAAGATCAACATCGATCCGGAGCTGCCGCTCGTGCGCCTGCGCCCGGTCTTGCGCGCCTGGCGTGCGAGCGTGGCAGACATGGCAGACGAGGCCGAACACGCCATGAAGGCTGATTTTGCCACCGGCGCCAACTCGGCCAACGCTGCGGCGTTCGCCGACTCGGCCAAGACGGCCGACTACGCGGCGACCGCGGGCAACGCCGCCACTGCAGACCACGCTACAGAAGCCGACACCGCCAAGAAGGCCGATGTCGCGACCAGCGCCGACGACGCGACCACTGCCGGTGTCGCTCAGAAGCTGCAGTGCACTGGCTGCGTTGGCAAGGATCAGATTGACCCGACCGCTTTTGCCCCCGTGGCATGGAGCGGCAAGTACGCGGACCTTGAGGGTGGCCCGGACCTGTCCGCCTATGCGCGCCTCGACAAGCCCAACACCTTCGCTTCGGAGCAGACTTTTGGTGCTGGTGTCGACCTTGGCTTCACCGGCAGCAAGGGCTTGCGCCTCCAGTCAGCTGACGCGCCGCCGACACCTTGCGAGGCCGGCACGACCGGCGCCATCTGGTTCGACACCGGTGCCAATCTGCTGTGGGTCTGCAACGGCAAGAAGTACCTCAAGTTCACGCCCAGCGGCGACCTGGGCACCGAGGACAACCCTGCCGCCAGCTGCCTGGCACTCAAGAAGGCCGTACCGGCGACATCAAGTGGATTGGCGTGGATCGATTTCGACGCTGGCGGGGCCGCTCCGGCCGTTTCGACGTGGTGCGACATGGTCACCGACGGCGGTGGCTGGACGCTTGTGACCTACACGTACCGGCTCGCCGGCAACAAGGCGCCCGGCTACCTGCCCATCGCCGCCAACGGCAGCTGGAAGCCGGACGCGCGCGACAACATCGCCTCGATCAACGCGGCCAGCCTCGTGGGCTCGAGCACCCACGTCGCCTTGAGCGTCACCGACAACGCCCTCGTCAAGGGCGACCTGACCGCCTACGCGCAGGCCTTCGTTTGGAACATCCCCAACCCGTCCGTCGCGGTGATGGCGCTCGCCGATCCGGCGCCGACAAGCTGCGTGTCGGTCTCAGTCAAGGAGCTCAAGGCCAACAAGACCTTCAGCGCCTACACCCTCTCGGGCCACCCGCTGCAGGTCAGCTGCGCCGGACACAAGGCGGCGACCCCGTACGAGCGGCAGTTCCTCGGCTTCAACGCCAACGCTTGCTGGGGCGTGTGCGGCTCCGATCCGGTGAACTCGATGGGTCTCGTGGTGTGGAGCGGCAATGGCTACAACCCGGTCAACAGCGGCGGCAAGAAGGACCCCGAACGTCCAGCCTCGATGGCGTTCTGGATGCGGTAGTTTGACCTGGTCCTGACGAAGTGGCTGCGCTCGTAGTCGCGGGCACAGTCACGGTCACAGAATCGATTGAACCTCGCCTACAACCCGCCGCCCAAGCAGCCGCTCGACTACCGCCACGACCCCTTCCTCGACCCCAATGCGCAGCCTGCGACCCAGCGATCGCGGCTCATGCCAGCGCACCCCGATCACATCCGCATCCTCAACCTGCCCCAGCAACCAGCCATCACTGGTCAGGACCTCATCGACGAGGCCCAGCTCGACCGCCCGATGGGCCGTCCAGTGCTCGCCGGTGCCCACCGCCTCCAGGTCCGCCCCCGGCCGATAGCGCGCCACATGCGCCTTGAACTGGCCGTGGATCGCGTCGAGGTCCTGTTGGAAATGCGCTCGGCCTTCTTCGGTGTTCTCGCCCAACAACGACAGCGTGCGTTTGTAGCGCCCCGAGGTCAGCTGCTCCACGTCCACCTTGCGATCATCCAAAAACCGGCGCAAATTTGGAACCATCGCCACCACACCGATGGATCCAACCATGGCGAAAGGCGCCGCCATCACCCGGTCCCCGACGCAGGCCATCATGTAGCCGCCGCTGGCCGCGATCTTGTCCACGGCGACCGTCAGCCGAATCCCCGCGTCGCGTAGGCGGGCCAGCTGACTGGCGCCCAGGCCATAACCGACCACTGTGCCGCCGCCGCTGTTCAGCCGCAGCAGCACTTCATCCTGCGGCCCGGCGCCAGCGACGATTGCGCTCACCTCCTGCCGCAACGCGCTCACCCGCCTGGCCTGCACGTCCCCATCAAAGTCCAACACAAAGACCCGTCGCCGCGGCTCGCCGCCATCGCCCGCTGCCAGGGCCTTCTCGCTCTTGGCGAACGCCTTGTTGGCCGCCTTTCGGGCCTTGCCGCGCAGGCCCGCGTCGCGGATCAAGCGCCCCGACGCGCGCAGCTGGTCGTCAAGGCGGCGCAGGGTCAAGGTGCCGGAGCCCGGGTCAGCGCGCCGACGGCCGCCGAGGCGGAAGATCAGCGCGATGAGGAGGCCCACGGCGACAACCACCATGGTGGCTTGCAGGCCGAACGCGATGACGTTGTAGATGATGGGAAGCAGCTCAGCCATGTCGACCTCCATGCGCCGAATCGCTGGGCGCGGCGGCATCAACAAAGGCGGTCATCAGCCGCTGGCAAGTGGCGCCAGCGCCAGCTCGGGCAGCGCGGCGATGGCCGCGGACCACAGCGGTAGCCCAGACAGCAGCCGATGCAGGTCGGCGAACAGCGGGCAGACGACCCGCTGCGGACCCTGGCCGGGTACCTCGAACGTCACCGCGAGGGCGTGCAGGGCCAGGCCGCACAGCCCGTGGTCGGCTCGCCAGGTGCGGTTGATCGGACCGTCGCCGTGCTGGCGGTCGCCGAGGATCGGGTGGGACAGGCCACGAAGGTGACGGCGAATCTGGTGGTAGCGGCCGGTCACGGGGCGCGCCACGACCAGGGAAGAAGACGGCTCGAGGCAGCGGGCGACGCAGGCCAGGTGAGTACGCGCTTCCTTCTCGCGGCCGGTGTCGTCGACCAGCGGGCGGTCGACGGTGACTTGCGAGGGTTCGCCGCATGCGCCGCGTACCAGGGCGACGTAGGTCTTGGTTCCTTCGGCCAGCGCGACCGCCAAGGCGCCGGCCAGATCGCGGTCGGTGGCGAAGATCACGCAGCCCGAGGCGCCACGGTCGAGTCGGTGAATCGGGTAGACGGTGCGGCCGAGCTGGTCGCGCAGGAGCTGCAGGGCGGCCGGCTCCCGGCGGGTGTGGATGTTGCGGTGCACGACGAGCCCGGGCGGCTTGGCGATGACGACCCAGCCGGGACCGGAGGCGAGGAGGGTGAGCGGGGCTGGATTCAAGCAGATACTCCCGATCGGTTGCGCGGCGCCGGGGCGGTTGTTCTGTCGCGTGGCGCCTCAGGGTGCCGCGAGGAACACGACAGCAGCGTCGAGACCGTCTCGTCCGCAGCCGCGGGCAGCGCCGGCCACCAGCAAGAGTCGACCTGGCGTCTCGATCGCGCCGACCGGCCAGAAGCCATCGAGCGCCGCGATCTGCCGGCTGCGGCCACGCGGGTCGACCGTGAAGAGTCTGCCGGGCGGGTCACCGGCGCCGCCGCCGGTCCACAACAGGATACCACGGCGCAGGGCCACCATGCCGACCGCTTCACCTCCGACGGCTGCGGGCAGCGAGCGCGGCTTGAGCCACCGGCGCTTGCCGTCGCGACCTCCCAGCCACAGCCGCCGGTTCGGTCCCTCGCCCCGGCTCCCGACGACCGCGAGGGCGCCATCTCGCTGTGTCGCCATGGCCAGGACGCTCCCCGGCACGCTCGCCCCGTCTGCCGGATCGACGGTGGCCGAGCCGACGCTGACGACGCGCAGGAACCCGGTCGCCGACTCGCCGGCGCCGCTACTGCCCGCGATCCACACCGACTCCTTGTCGATCGCCAGCGGACGTCCGAAGCCGTCGGCGGTCAACGGGATGCGCGCCTGCTTCCACGTCTGCCCGTCAGCACGCAGCGCGATCAACCAGGCGGCGCGCTCCGGTCCGTCCGTGCCGGCGAGGGTCCCCTCGACGAGCACCCACGGTGTCCCATCGTGATCGGCGATGACGGCGACGGCCCGCTCGTCGCCGCCGAGATCGAGGTCGCGCTGAACAACAGCACGCAACTGGTCGTCTAGCCGCAGCAGCAACGCGTCCCCGCCGTTGGTTCCGCTGGTGCGGCCGACCAGCCAGGCACCGCCCTCCCAAGGCAGGGCAGCGAGCGCCGCGTCGGGCCCTTGTGATCCGAAGCTGCCGCTGCGTCGGGCGTATCCCAGGCCGTCGACCTGCCAGTACCAGGCCTGGGTGTCGCCGCCGTCTTGGCCGAAGCCGACGACCAGGGCTGGCCCGCCGCGCAGTCGGACAATCGCGGTCGCGGCTGCCGACTCGGCGCCACCGAGGCACCGACCGAAGCGCACGCGCTGGCGCCGGTCGATGGCGG
>CALGHC010000240.1 GCA_937915965.1 uncultured Myxococcales bacterium | reverse complement strand
CGGGCAAGATGGGCCGAGAAACTGGGGACGTACTTTCGGATAGTCGAACTAGGTCCGCTAGACCCGCTAGCCGCGCAGACTGTTTCCGCGCGCCATGGCCGTCCCCTGCTTGCGCTCGGCGATCTCACCGCAGCGTCGGTCAAGGGTCTGCAGGTGCGCGGTAAGTAGCGGCCAAAACGCACGCAGCAGGCGCATCGCCCGCGGGTGGAACGCGGCTCGCAGCTCGGCGATGTGTCGGGTGTCGATGGCGACGACCTCGGTCTCGCGCGCAGCGACGACGTCGTAGGGCGCGTCGCCCTGGCTGAACAACGCCATGAGCCCGGCGAACTCGCCGGCGGGATACGCCTCTACCTCTCGAATCACGCCACGGCTCTCGACCCGCGTCGCGGCGCAGCCCTCCGTGACGACGTAGCAGTGGGTCATCGGCTTGCCCTGGCGGGCGATGATTGTGCCTTCGGGATAGCGCTTCAGCCGTGCGCCGTGGAAGAGCACCCCAATGGCGTTCTCGCCCAGCGCGGCGATGAAGGCGTTGTTGTCACGCAGCCAGGGCAAGAGGCGCGCTGGGTCGTCGTGGCGGCGGTTCATTCGATCTCGGCCTCCATCTGTCGACGCTACCGAGCAGCACACAGCGCTCGGCTTGCCGCACGCTCTGCGCAAACAAAAACTGCCTCGGCCGTATCTCGCGTCTCGTACCGGGGGACGACCGCAGCATAGCGACAACCGCTCCACGTGCAAGTGAAGGGCTGTGAACAATTGAAGAGATCAGTACGGAATTGGTGGCGCGCTCAGCGGTCGTCGCGGCGAAACGTCTGGCCGGTGCCTCGCACGCCGGCGTTCTTGCGGACCGCGAGCTGGGCGGTGCGCAGGTCGAGCGAACGGAGGTGATCGACCAGCTCCTGGAGAAAAGCGCTGATCAAGGCGAGCCCGGTCGGGTGAAAACAAGCACGCAGCCGCGCGAGCCGGATGACATCGAGCAGGATCAACTCGCAGTCCGAGCTGGCGACGACCTCGTAGGGCGCCGGCTGCGGATCGAGGAGGTTGAGCATCCCGCAGATCTCGCCTGGTCCGTGCGCGAAGACCTCGCGGGCGATGCCCTGGCTGGTGACGCGCACGGCGACATTGCCCGAGACGACGACGTACGTGTATTAGGCGCGCTTGTTGGGCGGCAGGATGATCGAGCCGCGCGACCACTTCTTCAGCTTGGCGCCGACGAAGAGGCTGTTCATCAGCTCGACGTCCATCTTCCGGAAGAGCGGATTCTGCTCGCGCAACCAGGGGATCAGCCGGGTCGCGTCTTCGCTGCGCCGGGGGGCCGCGAACGTCTCAACGGGGCGTGCTGCTGCCATCGTGACCCTGCTCGCACTGCCTGCTTGCGCCCGGGTTTGCGTCCCGGCTTGCGTCGCGGCGGCTAACGAACCCGGCGGCTGCGCCCCACGGCGCCGTCGCGCTGGCCCGTTCTTGAACCGGTGTCGGGCCAAGCCCTTCACCTTTCTTCATAGTGGCCCTCACCGTTCGAACGATCAAGCGAAACTACCGAAGTTCCAGGTGACAAACGCGCTTACGCTGCGCGCGCCGGCGGAGTTGGGCGGCGCGCGGAGATCGTTCGTGACCGTATGGTATTTGCAATCGACAAGGATCATCGACAAGGAACGCGCGCGGCGCGGCGCGTTCACGACGGTCGCTGGAGCGAGACGAAAGAGTACCGTTGGGCGGTCTCGTCTACAGCGCGTCGATGATCGCGTTGAAGATCGCGCTTGGTCGCATCGCGCTGGCGGTGCGCTCTGGATCGGGCAGGTAGTAGCCACCCAGATCGACCGCCTGGCCCTGCGCCGCGACCAGCTCGCCGTCGATGCGCGCGGTGTTGTCGAGCAGCGCCTTGGCCACCGGCTCGAAGCGCGTCTTGAGCTCGGCGTCGTCGTCCTGGCGGGCGAGCGCCTGCGCCCAGTAGGTCGCCAGATAGAACGTGCTGCCGCGGTTGTCGATCTCGTTGACCTTGCGCGAGGGATAGCGGGCGTTCTCGAGGTAGGCGCCGATCGCCTCGTCAAGGGTTCGGGCGAGCAGGGCGGCCTTGGGGTTGCCGGTCTGGGCAGCCACCAGCTCGAACGAGGGTACCAGCGCGCAGTACTCGCCGAGCGAGTCCCAGCGCAGGTGGCCTTCCTTGAGGAACTGCTCGACATGTTTCGGGGCCGAGCCGCCTGCGCCGGTCTCGAAGAGGCCGCCGCCCTCGAGCAGGGGCACGATCGACAGCATCCGCGCGCTCGTCCCAAGCTCGAGGATCGGGAACAGGTCGGTGAGGTAGTCACGCAGCACGTTGCCCGTCACCGAGATGGTGTCTTCGCCGCGACGCACGCGTGGCAGCGAGAAACGCATCGCCTCGTCCGGCGGCAGGATCTGGATGTCGAGCCCGCGGGTGTCATGGTCAGGCAGGTACTTGTTGACCTTCTTGATGATCTGCGCGTCGTGACCGCGCCTGGCGTCGAGCCAGAAGATCGCTGGCGCGCCGGAGACCCGCGCCCGCGTGACGGCCAACTTGACCCAGTCGCGAATCGGCTCGTCCTTGGCCTGGCACATGCGGAAGATGTCGCCGGTGTGGACCTGCTGGCTGAGCAGCGTCGCGCCGGAGGCGTCAACGACGCGGATCGTGCCCGGCCCCGAGGCCTCAAAGGTCTTGTCGTGCGAGCCGTACTCTTCGGCCTTCTGCGCCATCAGGCCGACGTTGGAGACGCTGCCCATGGTGCTCGGGTCGAACTGGCCGTGGACCTGGCAGTCGGCGAGGATCTCCTTGTACATCGTGGCGTACGAGCGGTCCGGCACCATCGCGATGGTGTCCTGCAGCTGGTCGTCGTTGTTCCACATCTTGCCGCCGTCGCGGATGACGTTGGGCATCGAGGCGTCGACGATGACGTTGTTGGGCACGTGCAGGTTGGTGATCCCCTTGCGCGAGTCGACCATCGCCAGCGCGGGTTGATCGCCGTAGACCGCGGCGATGTCGGCCTCAATCTCGGCCCTCTTGGCGGCGGGCAGGCGGTCGAGCTTGTCGAGCACATCGGCGAGGCCGTTGTTGATGTTGGCGCCGATGGTCTTGATGGCGTCGGCGTGCTTGTCGAGCGCCGCCGCGTAGTAGACCGACACCGCGTGGCCGAACATGATCGGGTCAGAGACCTTCATCATCGTCGCCTTGAGGTGCAACGATAGCAGCGTTCCGTCGCGCTTGGCCGCAGCGATCTCGGCGGCGTAGAAGGCGCGCAGGTCGGCGACGTGCATCACGGCGGTGTCGATGACCTCGCCCGCGATCAGGCCGAGCTTGGGCTTGAGGACCGTCGTCGCGCCGTCGGCGCCGACGAACTCGATGCGCACCTCGGTCGCCGCGTCCACCGTCGTCGAGGTCTCAGTCGCGTAGAAGTCGCCGCCGCTCATGTGGGCGACGCGGGCCTTCGAGCCGCTCGTCGGCCAAGGCTTCATCATCCGGTGCGGGTTCTTCTGGGCGAACTTCTTCACCGACGCTGCCGCGCGTCGGTCCGAGTTGCCCTCGCGCAGCACGGGGTTGACCGAAGATCCAAGCGCCCGGGCGAAGCGTGCCTGCAGGGCCCGCTCGTCGTCGTTCTTGGGCTCCTCGGGGTAGTCGGGGATGTCGTATCCCTTGGCCTGCAGCTCCTTGAGCGCCGCCTGCAGCTGCGGGACCGAGGCGCTGATGTTGGGCAGCTTGATGATGTTGGCCGCGGGCGTCTTGGCAAGCGCGCCCAGCCAGACGAGGTGATCGTCGACGCGCTGATCGGCGGTCAGCCTCTCGGGAAAGAGCGCGATGATGCGTCCGACCAAGGAGATGTCGCGGCTCTCGACGTCGATGCCGGTTCCTCGCGTGTAGGCCTGGACGATCGGCAGCAGCGCGTAGGTCGCCAGCGCCGGTGCTTCGTCAATCTGGGTCCAGATGATCTTCGAAGTGGTCATGTTCGGTCCTCTTGGTCGAGAAGTGGCAAGCCGAAAACTGGAACGAGTCGGCCGGGCACGGCGGTACCGCTCCGCGCGCTTCCATAGTCCAGATCGGCGTATTTGCCAAACCGCAGGTCAAAGTGCGTTGGCGCCGTCCGCGGTCACGGTGATGGTTGCGCCGGGTGGCGGCGGCGGCGGCCCAGGCTTTGCGCCCGGTTTGCCCTCACTGCGGTTGTCGTAGAAGCGCTGCGTGGGGTACGCGAAGTCGATGGTCGGCTCGCACGCCACCGTGTCGAGGATCGCTTCCCAGATCGCGTGGGACGTGCCGCGTCGCTGGCGCGGCCGGCACAGGGTGCGGATCGTCAGCACCACGCCGCTGTCGGCGACCGAGACCCAGACGATCGGCGTGAGGTGGGTGTAGGTGACCATGTAACGCGTGGTCATGCGCTGCAGCTGCCGCTGGACCTTGTCTGAGACCTGCTCGCTGTGTTCGTCGGCGATCGCTTGGAGCAGGACCCGAGCGCGCCGCCAGTCGCTCTCGAAGGTGATCATCACCGGCATCTCGTGCCAGATGTACTCGAAGCCGGCGGTGTAGTTCGCGAGGGCCTCCTTGAAGACGCGGCCGTTGGGCAGGTGGACCAACCGGCCTGTGCTCTGTTCGCCGTCCACCCAGCCGCCGATCTCCAGCATGCTGAACGTGAACAGGCCGACGTCGACGACGTCGCCGGAGATCGGACCGATCTGGATGCGGTCACCGACCTGGAATGGTTGGCGCACGAGGATGAACAGCCAGCCAGCGAGGTCGGAGATCGGATCCTGCAGGGCGACGGCGAGGCCGGCAGAGAGGATGCCCAGGTAGGTCGCGATGTGGACCTGGTCGGCGAGCCAGATCTTCGCGATGATCAGCAGCGCGACCACACCCGCGGCGTAGTGGGCGGTCTTTGAGAGGATGTAGCGGCGGCCGGCCTCGTCGACGCGTCTGTCGATGGTTCGCCGCAGGGCGCGTCGGCCGATGAAGTACAGCACGGCGATGCACAGGGTCTGCACCGCCGCGATCACGGTGTCGTTGCTCAGACCGACCGCCTCGCGCAGGCCGCCGAGGACGGTTCGCCAGTCGACCGAGGCGAACGGGAGGATCAGGTCGGGCAGGCCGGGCAGGGCGGGCATCGGGGCTCCGGGGCAACAAGGCGGTCGCGACCATCGTGGCGGCAGGCTGGACTTCTCGGCGCCGCTCGATTGGGAATACCGCCGGGCAGGGCCGAGGGCAATTTCTCGGCCAAGCGCCGCGTCTTTGCGCCCGGCCCACGGTCGCGCCGCACGTGCAGCGCTGACCGACGCAGCGATCGACCCGAGCGGTCCTCACAGGCCCCATGCGAGCGTGCGCGCCGCCACGACGAGATTGCGCCCGGCAGGCCCGTCGTCGATGCTGCCCGGGCGCTGGGCTAGATCCTGGTCGGCACCAAGTCGATGCTGCCCGGGCGCTGGGCTAGATCCCGGTCGGCACCAAGAGGACACCATGCCAAACTTCCTGGACAGGCTTCTGGGCCGTCGAAACCGCAACCCGGCGCCCGCTACGCCGGCTGGTCCGGCGGCGCCCGCGGCCGCCAACGGCGCGGCGACGGC
>CALGHC010000239.1 GCA_937915965.1 uncultured Myxococcales bacterium | reverse complement strand
AGCGGGGGCGGCGGCCAGGCTGCAGCGATGAGCTCGACCAGGGTGTGCTCGGGGTCGCCGCGCAGGACGGCGTCGGCGCCGCATGCAGAGAGCGCGCGCTGCGGCGCCAGGGTAGCGAGCGCGCCGGTGACGACGACGCGCATGGACGGGGCCAGGCGGCGCAGACGTGCAATGACGAGACCAACCGCGTCCGCGTTGTGGTCGAGGGCCGTGGTCACGAGCCAGTCATAGCGGCGGCTGGAGACGCGGCGCTCGACGGCGGCGATCGCGTCGAACTGCAGGTCCGCGCCGTCTACCTCGTGGCCAGCAGCGCGCAGCACGGCGGCGGCGAGCCCAAGGGCGAGTGGCCAGGTTGGTTCGGCGGAGACGACCGGCTGCAAGAGGATCACAGATCGGGGCGAGTCGATTCCCGTCGGCCGGGCGGTGGACGCGGCCGGGGCGGCTGGCCGGTTCACGGCGCGGCCGCGACCGCGCGCCAGAACGCAGGATCCGAGACGAGCTTCTTGCCAAGCCCAATAAATACATCGCGTGGCGAGGTGCCAACCACCTCGCGATGCACGTAGACATGGGTGAATCCGACCATGTCGACCTGGACGCTCAAGGTCAGCTCGACCCCATCCGACACGGACTTGCCCTCGATCGACTGGATGGTCAGCACAGCCACACGCGCGGGATGGAACCTCGCCGGGTCATCCTTCTGCGCCCGATACGTGTAGCGCACGCGGCCAGCCTCGGCCTCCGTCGCGAAGACGTCGCGGGCGTGCAGCGAGAACCGCAGGTCGTACAGTCCAACCCGCGCGACGCTCTCGTTGAGCTTGAGCGCCAGGTGCGCCAGCCATTGGGGGCCCGGGATACGCAGCGTCTGCATCCCCGTCGCCGCCTCGGCGAAGGCCGGCTCGGCCGATGGATCGGCGTAGAAGGCGATCGGATAGGCCCGCGAGGCGTCGATCACGGCGCCGTGATCGGTAAAGGCCTCGGCAGGGACCGTGTCGTCGACCTTCGGGATCGCCGTCACCGCGCACGCCTGGACGCCAGCGGCGACGACGCCGACCAGCAACGCGGCGGTGCAGAGGCGAATGGGGGCGACGGTGGACCGTAGCAGCGCCATCTTGTGGCTCCTCGGAGACGATTGCGGGTCGGGCTGCATGCACCGGCGGGCGGGCGATCGGGCTGGCACTGGCGGCCGGCCAGACGGCACACGCCGGGGCGCCGGAGACCGGCGAACCCAAGGAACAATCGGGCGTGCCTGCGTCGATGTCAACTTCCGCGAGCGAGTGCGGTGCCAGATTCCGGGTCTCGTCCCAGACGGTCTTGATCGCTTTCAGTTCGTGTCTTTGGGCTTGTGGGGTCGTGTCTTTGGGCTTGTGGGGCCGACGCCCGGCCCCCAGTCGCGAGAAGCGTGGTTCTCGCGACTTCCCCACTGCCTGGCGGCGTTCGCCGCCCGCCTGACCACCGACGCCATTCCCAGACCCCGGGTTTCGAACCGCGGCCTCCGCGAGCCGTCCGCGAGCCGTCCGCGAGCGGCTCGCACATGGTTCTGAGAGGAGATCCACCGCGCTCAGGAGTGGTCACGGCTGGCCCACCACGCGGACAGCTGCGGCCACAGCGCCTTGGCGGCCGGTCGCGACGTGACACCACCGACGTGGCTGCCGGCGACCTTCCACACGTCGCGGTCGTCGACCGTGACCGCCTCGCAGAGCGCGGCGCACGCTGCCCAGGGCGCGATGGCGTCGTCCTCAAAGACGATGGCCAGGGTCGGCACCCGAATGTCGGCGAGCTTCACCGCGACACCGCCGATCTGCAGCGTTCCGCGCCACAGCGCGTCGCCTTGATAGAGCTCGCGGATGTAGCGGCGGTAGAACGCGCCGGGCAGAGAGACGTTGTCGTTGGCCCAGGTCTCCAGGGCCAGGTAGCCATCGAGGTAGCGGTCATTCCAGGCGCGGTCGACGAGGTGAACGGCCTTGGCCAGGCCAAGGGTCGGCCGCAGCATCAGGAAGGCTCCCTGCAGGAGCCGCCAGGGCACCAGCCCGAACGCGTCGACGAGGGCGTCGACGTCGAACCCGGGCGAACGCGTCCAAGCGCCCAACAGGCCCTCGCCGCCAAATCGAACCGGCGCTGCGAGGTTGCAAAGCGATGCGACCTGGGCACGTCGTGCTGCGCCATCGCGGGCAGCGAGGATCGCCGTGAAGATGCCGCCCATGCAGTAGCCCAGCAGGTGAACCCGGCCGGCGTGGTCCCTGGCGAGGCCGCCCTGCGCAGCGACGATGCGGACGATGCGGCCCAGCAGGGTCACACACAGCTCGTCGAGGTCGAGATAGCGGTCTTCGGCGCCGGGCCGACCCCAGTCGACGATCCACACATCGTGACCCTGGGCGACGAGGAACTCGGCGAAACTTTTGCCGGGCATCAGATCGAGCACGTAGTGGCGGTTGATCAGCGACGGCACCAGCAGCACAGGTGTGCGAAACGCCAGCCCGGCTGCGCGCGGTCGGTAGCGCAGCAGACGCAGGTTGCGCTCGCGGTGCATCACATCGTGGGGCGTCGCCCCCAGCGGCGCCCGTGGCCGCGACGACAGGCCAGCGAGATGAACAAAGCGCCGGCTCCAGCTCGGCGCGGCCGCCGCACGCGGGCCCGGCCGG
>CALGHC010000238.1 GCA_937915965.1 uncultured Myxococcales bacterium | reverse complement strand
GGGCTTGGGAAGCTTGTCGACGCCACCCTTCTCGATGACCTCGGGGCTGTCGAGAATGGCGAAGCGATAGCGCATGTTCTCGCAGTGGCTCAACACGGCGTCCTGGATGACCGGATCGGTCTGACCAGGAGCGCAGACGATGTTGACCTCTTCGACGTCCTCAAGGGCCTTGAGGCCGGTGCGGGCGCCGGGACCCTTGTCCTCGCCGATGTAGAGCGCAGCGCGGGAGGCCAGCTTGGGCTTGTCCTTGCTCTCGCCCTCTTTCTGGATCTCGTCCCAGTTGCCGACGTTGACGACGAAGGCGCGGGCGCCGCCGTTGTTGAAGAAGCCGTAGACGGCATGAGCGAGGTACTCGCTATTCTGGAAGTCGCCAAAGTGCTTGGTGTACTGCGACCAGTTGGTGCACAGGACTGCCTCGCTGACTGGTCCGACGTTGCACTCACCAAGGAAGGCGACGGTGCTGGTGCCGACCATCTCAAGCGGCTTGGTGCCGCGGTCCACTTCCTCGACGTAGACGCCGGGAGACAGGTACGAAGTTGCCATGTTCTCTACCCCTTGCTGTTCTCGGCCCCCACGCACGTGCGCCAAGGGCTACGTTGCACTCCAGAGCCGAATCGACCCCGGAGTCGTTCCTTTCATCGAGTCGAGACGGTCGGTCCCTCGCGACTCTTCCTTCCTTCCTCTCTTCTCTCTCTCGTGCTTCTCTCTCTCTCTCGTGCCACCGCCCGGTTGCCTGGGCTGTGGCGTCTCGCCCCGCGTCGCACTCAGCGGCGAAGAGCGAAGTCCTTTCCAATCACGCGTGTCACCTCGGACGAGCGGCGATCTGACTCCACCCGGAAACGGATGAAGTAGAAGAGCGACGGCCGAAGCTCCTCGCTCATCGAACGCCAAAATGACATCACATCGTTGTGATCGGCCTGCAGATTGGGGTGCATGTTGAGCTTGTCGTCTGGGTAGAAAGAGTCACCCTTGAGCGACGGCCCTGTGAGGATCGTGTTCTCAAGGAACGTCTTTACTACCAGCCCGAGCAGGAGGTTCTCCTCGCCTGGCGAGTTGCCCCACACCGAGACGATGTAGTTCGCATTGAGATACGCAGGCGCATCCCGAAAGAACTCGACGACGTTGCCCTGCTTGTCGTGGGTCGAGACCAGCGAGTCGGTGCGTTCACGCCAGTTCTGCGCGAAGCCGAGGTGATACATGTAGCAGTTCACCGTCGGCAGGTTCTTGATGTTGTCTTTCTTGGGCTTGTCGGTGCTGACGGTGACCGTGGTGAAGCCATTCGCCTTGAAGGACTCCTTGAGGAGCTCCTTGAGGGTCTCGCCCATGTCGCGAATGACCTCGAACTGGCTCATCTCACCTCCAGGACCCGAGCTTCGAGTCCTGATCGCTGCGCACTGCCCTTGCCTGGCGGCCACCGGGTTGCGGGCCCCGGGTGGCGACTGCCTTCCTGCACATGCAGGTGCCGGCCAAGCTGCGGATGGCCGCGGTTCGAGACGGTCGGTGCTCAGGCCCTTGAAGGCCTCCTCCACCGCACCTGCTCGACCGACAACCTCCTCGCGTTGGCGTCGGAAGTTAGGCACACGGCGCCGCTCGCTGTCAATCCTGATGCAGCCGCCAACGCTCCCTGCTCGGAGGCCGTAACCGGTCACCCGAACGCATCCCACGACTGGTTCGACGGTTGGCGTGGCGATCGTTCGGCCGCGACCGTGGCGATCAGTAGGTGTAGAGGGACGCGGCCGAGTGGCCGTCGAGCCGATCGCGACCTGCGAGGAAACCGAGTTCGATGAGGAAGACGAAGCCGGCGACGACGCCGCCTGCTCGCTCGACGAGGCGGCCCGTGGCTGCGGCCGTGCCGCCGGTCGCAAGAACGTCGTCGACGATGAGAACGCGCTGGCCGGGTCGGACCGCGTCCACGTGCAGCTCGATCGCGTCGGTGCCGTACTCCAACGCGTACTCCTCGCGGACCGTGGCGCAGGGAAGCTTGCCTGGCTTGCGGACCAAGCCCATGCCGAGGCCGAGGGCGCAAGCCATCGGGGCTCCCAGCAGGAACCCGCGCGACTCGACACCCAGGATCAGTTCGGCGGAGAAGGGCCGGGCGAGATCGGAGAGCGCGTCAACGATCGCGCGCAAGCCGTCGGGGTCACCGAGAAGCGGCGAGATGTCCT
>CALGHC010000237.1 GCA_937915965.1 uncultured Myxococcales bacterium | reverse complement strand
GGCCCCTCGACGCGGCGGCCGCGCTCGACGATCCCGCCGTGCGGGTGGCAGTTCAGCTGCCTCTGCGCTGCGGGCTCCGCTCGGGCGAGGTGCGGCACCTGCAGGTCGGCGACGTCGATCTGCAGGCGGGTCTACTGTGGATCCGCGACATCGACGTCGGTGATGGCGGCGGTGCGGGCGGCTGGTGCGTGAAGACGGCCAGCAGCCGGCGCAGCGTCGCCTTGCCAGTGTTGTTGCGCGAGGATCTGCAGGCGCTGACTCACGGCCGGCCGCCCGAGGCGTTGCTCTTGACGAGCAATCGCAACGACGGCCACGCCTGGGACCGGCGCTGGCTGAGTCGTCGGGTCGCGTCGCTGTGCAGGTCAGCTGGTGTCCAGGTCGTCGTGCCGCATGGGCTGCGCGACACCTATGCCAGCTTCATGAGCTCCGCCGCCGGCATGTCGGCGCCGGAGATCGGCCGCTTCCTCGGTCACGCTGACAACGGTGCCACCGCCAGGCGGCACTACATCGGCGCGCCCGAGCACCGCTCAGACCTCGGTCTGAAGGTGATCCAAGGGGGGCGCGGCCAGGCTCGGGAGGACGAGGTCGTCAAGGCTCCGGGCCAGGGAACGTTTGGGTAGACCAGACCCCGCGAGATCGCAGGGAACGGTCTTCCTGGCTCTTTCCCTGGGAAAAAATGACCGGGAAATCACCTTGAATATCATGGCGTTAAGTGGAGGCGCCGGGAGTCGAACCCGGGTCCGAAAGTGTTCCACACAACCGTCTACGTGTATATCCGCATGATTTCTACGCCATCCGGTCCCCCCATGCGGCAGGGTGACTCGAAGCCGGCCCGGAAAAGTCTCGCTGACGCGCTCCCGGACGACACGCATCAACCAGCCCACCTGTATAATGGGTCATGATCCTCGGCAGGCGCAGGACCGACCCTCCCTTGCTACTGTTTAGGCAGCGAGGGCGAGCTCAACGTTGTCGTTGGCACTTAAAAGTTTGCCCATTGTTAACGCGGCCCTGGGCGCCGCGACACGCAAGTTGTGCTTCATCACCCCCGTCGAAACCGGTTCGCCCCCAATCGGCCGTCCCTGGGGACGGAGCTTGGGGCCGCGGCTCGTGAGGCCGCGGCGGAAGGAGCCGGCGACGCGCAGTCGTCCGGACACGGCCAGCATAGGGATGTGCAGGCCGCCGTCAATGGCCGCAGGCCGTCTCGGGCGCCCAGGGCCCTCTCGGCGCTTGAGCGCCGCGGGCGGCTCCTGCCCTGGCCACGTCGGCTGGCGCTAGCGGTTGACCTGGTGGATCGCCTGACCCAGGGCGGCCTTGGCGGCCTCCATGAAACCCTCTGCGAGGCTCGGATGGGCGTGCATGGTCAGCGCGACGTCCTCGGTGCTGGCGGCCATCTCCAGGGAAAAGCCGGCGGCGTTGATGAGCTCGCTCGCCTCGGCCGCGACGATGTGGACGGCCAGCAGCTCGCCGGTGTCGCTGTCGGCGACGACGCGCACGAAGCCTTCGGTCGCGTCCGAGGCGATGGCCCGACCCAGGGCGGCCATCGGGAACTTGCCGATCTGCAGGCTGCGTTCGTCCTTCTTCGCCTGGTCCACCAGCTCGGTCAGCGTCGGACCGACGGTGGCGATCTCGGGGTCGGTGTAGACCACCGAGGGCACGCACGCGGCGTCGTTGGCGGCTGGATGGCCGGCGATCGCTTCGGCGGCCACCTCGCCTTCGTAGCTCGCCTTGTGCGCCAGCATCGGTCCGGGGGCGATGTCACCGATCGCAAAAAGGCCCTCGACCGCGGTGCGCTGCTGCGCGTCCACTGCGAGGAAGCCGTGCGCGTCCGGCGACAGCCCAACCGTCTCCAAGCCCAGGTTGGCGGTGTTCGGCCGTCGGCCCACCGAGACCAGCACCTTGTCGAAATCGAGCCGCACGGTCTCTCTGGTCGCCGCCGCGTTCGCCTTGGCGCCGGTCTTGGCGCCGGTCTTGTCGCCGGTCTTGGCGCCAGCCTTGGCGCCGCCACCTTGGTCGATCTCGAGCGTGATCGAGCCATCGGCGTGGGCGACGTGGCCGACGACGCGCGCGTCAACCAGGTGTTTGACGCCCAGCTTCTTCTGCTTGAGCTGCACCGGGCGAACCAGATCGGCGTCGAAGATCGCCAGCAGACGGTCGAGCGCCTCGATGACGGTGACCTGGGCACCCAGGCGCGCGTAGACATCGGCGAGCTCCATGCCGATCACGCCGCCACCGACGACCGCCAGACGCGCCGGGACCGTCTCGAACGCCAGCGCGCCGGTCGCGTGCACGATCGCCTCGCCGTAAGGCAGCGCGCCGATCTCGATCGGCGCCGATCCCGTCGCCAGGACGATGTAGTGGGCCTCAAGCGTCGACGTCGCGCCGGTCGCGTCGGTGAGCTGGACACGAAAGACGTCGCCTGCGCGACCATCGATGCGCGCCGTCGCCGCGCGGCGCTCGACACCGTTGCCCTTGAAGAGAGCACCGATGCCGCCGGTCAGCTTGGTGACGATGCCCGACTTCCATTGCTGCATCGCCGTCATGTCGACGGTCGCCTCGGCGGCCATGATGCCCATGTGGGCGCCGTGTTTGGCCTTGTAGAAGGTCTTTGAGGCGTGGATCAGCGCCTTGGAGGGGATGCAGCCGACGTTGAGGCAGACCCCGCCGAGCTCGCCCTTCTCGATGCAGACCGTCTTGAGGCCCAACTGGGCAGCGCGGATGGCGCAGACGTAGCCACCGGGGCCGCTGCCGATGACGGCGAGATCGTAGATCATGCGCAGCTCCTGACGTGCTTTGGGGGGAGGGGCGGCTGCCGCCCGCGCGGATGGTGTCGAAGGCCCGCGTGACGGTCAAGGCGACGGCGCGCAGGCGCGCGATTTCAGCGCGAGTGTCGGCAGCGTGGGCGGCGTGGCGGTGTCGGCGTCGGGTGGGAGCGCGGCTGCGGCCGCCGAGTACGGGTGTGGCGCTCTAGCCCGTGATGACGTTCGGCGAGCCCTCGATCATCTTGCCGGTGCCGCCGCAGTGGGCGTCGGCGTCGCCTAGCCGGTGCGCGGCCTTGCCGTTGATCAGGACGGTGCCCGAGCCCGCCGAGGCGGTCCAGGTGTTCGGCCCGCAGCAGGCGGCGTGGATGCCCGGGTCGCCGACGCGCAGCGCTGGCTTGTCGTTGACCAACACGTCGGGAGAACCCGCTACGGCCGGCCCGATGCAGCCGTGCGGGCAGGCTGGGCAGCCATGTCCGTCGGCCGGTACCATTGACTTGTCACCGAGTCGTCCCTGCGGCACTCCCATCTCTGCCTCCCGTGCGTCGTCTCTGCGAGCTGGCGTCGGCTGCCCGCGCGCCTTCTGTGTGTTCGCTCGCCCGTCGAGGCTAGCAGAGCGCCGCCGCGGCTGCCACGTCGTCCCTGTCGGGGCCTGGCCTCAGCGGGACAACGGCACCCCGCCGAATCGGGCGCCAATCTCCATGAAGAATCGGAAGTCGGGGCCGCCGCCAAAGGCGTCGAGGCTGTCGTCGCGTGTCGACGTTGCTTGCAGCTCGCCGCCTAGCGAGAAGTACAACCAACGTTTCGCCGAGACCAGCTGCACCGAGAGGGTGGTGAATTCGAAGGCGCCGAAGGCGGTCTCCTCGTCGACGACGTGGTGGCGAACGCCAAGCAGCAAGCCGGCAACCCGCGGGAAGCCCACACCGCCCCAGATCACCGTGCCCGACGGCGGCGACTCGACGTTGTCCATGCCCGACATCCAGAAGCCGCCAGCACCCAACGCCAGGTAGGCCCACGCCGGCTGTTCGGCTGGACCCACGCCGAGCGTCATGAAGGCCCCTGCGGTGAGATCGGAATCCGAATAGGGCTTGTCGGCGTTGCCATTGGCGAGGTCGAGACCTACGCCACCGTGCGCGACGATCGAGAAGGACCAGTCGGTGTCTGCCTTGGGCGGTGTCTGTCGTGGCGGCAGGGCCCGCCCAGGCGGCTGCGGCTGTGACTGCGGCGGCGCCTGCCAGGCCGGCTGCGGCTGCGG
>CALGHC010000236.1 GCA_937915965.1 uncultured Myxococcales bacterium | reverse complement strand
AGTCCTTTGTCGTCGGTGAGCGCGAGATCGCCGGCCAGCTCAATCGCGCCATCGCGCTGGCGCGGCAGGCGGGGCACATCTCGTCGCACCACAACTCCCTGCAGACCACGATCGGCCGCGCGGTCAAGCGCATCCATCGGCACACCCGCTTCGGCGGCGCGAGCCGCGGCGTGCATGGGCTCGTCTTCGAGCTGTTGACCCGCGAGCTCGGCGAGGCCTTCAGCGGCGACGGCGCCGGTCGGCGCATCGCTGTGGTTGGTATGGGCGAGATTGGCCGCAAGGCCGCAGACCTGTTGTCGCAGCGCAGCGACTGGCAGATCGTGCGCATCAACCGCAGCATCCCCGAGCGGCAGCAGGGACGCTGGGTGCCCCTCGCCGACGGGCTCGACCGGCTGATCGCCGATGTCGACGCCGTCGTCCTGGCGACCGGCGCGCCTGGCCCGGTGCTGCGCGGCGATCACGTCGAAGCTCGCCGCGATCGACCGTTGCACGTCATCGATATCGGCACGCCGGCCCAGGTCGCCGACGACGTCGCTGGTGGCGAGGTGCGTTGCTACGGCCTCGACGACCTGCTCTCTGACGGTCCCCACGCGTGGGACGACACCGACATGGGCGCCGTGCTCGGAATCGTCGATGACGCTGTCGAGGAGTATCGACTCGCTTGCCGCAAGCGCGAGGTCGCGGGCCTGCTGCGCACCACCCAGGATCGCTACGATCGCCTCGTGTATGAGAACCTGCCGCGCCTGCTCGACGCCGCACTGCAGGAGGGCGACCCGCCGACGCTCGACGCCGAAGCCCGCCGCCATCTTGAGGGCGACCTGCGCAACGCAATCCGCGCCTACACACGCGACATCGTCGGCGCGATCGAGGAGACTGTCGCGGGCAAGGAACCGGGCCAGCCGACCACCTGAAACCGGCCCCGGCGCTCCAATCTGGCTGCGCTGATCTCGCCGTTCGCCCGCACCTCGCCCCGGCAGCCGATGACCACGCCAACCACAGAACGCGCCATGCGCCTCGCCAGCTACGCCTCCGTTGCGGTGGCGGTGTGCCTGACGTTGATCAAAGCTGGCGCTTGGTGGTGGACCGGCGCGCTGTCCATGGCCGCGACCCTGCTCGACTCCGGCCTCGACTTGATCGCGTCCTTGATCAACGCCGCGGCGATCGCCCACGCCCTACAGCCCGCCGACCACGACCACCGTTTTGGCCACGGCAAGGCCGAGTCTCTCGCCGGCCTGGGCCAGGCGCTCCTGATCGGTACATCGGCCCTCCTCCTTGGCAAAGGCGCCATCGACCGCTACCAGGATCCGTCACCGATCGCGCACGGCGGAATCGGTGTCGCTGTCGTGGTCGTTTCCTTGGTGGCGACGTGGTTCCTGGTGCGGTTTCAGAAGCGGGTCGCCCGGCAGAGTGGTTCGGTCGCCATCGCTGCCGACTCGGTTCACTACCAAAGCGACTTCCTGCTCAACGTGGGTGTGCTCGCTGCGCTCTTCTTCTCGGGTTGGCTGGGTTGGCAGCGGGCGGATCCGGTGTTCGCCTTCCTTGTTGCGCTGTGGATCCTGTGGTCCGCGTGGGGCATAGCCCGCGACGCCGTCGACCTGCTGATGGACCGCGAGCTGCCGGCCGAAGAGCGCGATGAGATCATCCGCGTCGCTTGTACCCACAACGCGGTGCGCGGCGTGCACGCCCTGCGGTCGCGCCGTTCAGGGCCGCGCCGGATCGTCCAGTTCCATATCGAACTCGATGGCGATCTCTCGCTCAACGAAGCCCACGAGATCAGCGACGCCGTCGAAGAGCTGGTGCGGGTCGCGCTGCCTGGCACCGACGTGACGATTCATTCCGACCCCGACCATCTGCCGCCAGACGAACCCGTTGCCGTGCTCTGACGGCACGACCGCGTCGCGTGGTCGGCACCCGCCGTTGCTGGGAGGAGCCATGCAAAGCAAACACAGCGGCCGACTCGCCGCCGGTGTGTTGATCCTGAGCGCGGGCCTGGTCGCTGGCTCCTGCGGCGCCGACGGCGACAGCGACACCGACGCCGCGACGGGCGGCCTGGCCGACGGGATCGCGGGCATCGACGTGGTGTTCGGCGTCGACTCCTCCCTGGGCACGGATGCCGTCGACGTGGCCACCGGACCAGATGGCCTCTCGGAGACCACCGAGGACGCCGCGGCCGATGGCGCTGAGCCCACCGACACGGAAGCGGAGGTCGACGGCAGCGTGGCCCAATGTCCCGGGGCCGCCGGCTGCACCTGCACGCAGAACGCCGACTGCGACTTCGGTCACTGCATTGAGACCCCAGACGGCGACGTCTGCGCCAAGCCCTGCGTCGAGCTATGCGACGCCGACTTCATCTGTACCTCGGTGGGCGGCGGCGACGGCGCGAGCCTGTGTTTGTGGCGTTGGGGGCGCAGCTGTGACCCGTGCGCCAGCAGCGGCGACTGCAAGGTGGTCGGCAACTTCGACGCCCGCTGCGTCGCCTACGCGGGGGACGGTTTCTTCTGCGGCGTCAGCTGCGCGGGCGCCGGCGACTGTCCCGCTGGCTACGCCTGCGAGGGTCGGCTGACCGCCGAGGGCGACGTCGCCCAGCAGTGCGTGCGCCTTGGCACGGGCGACCAGGATGGCGCCTGCCCCTGCTCTGCGCGGGCGGCAGGGCTGCAGCTCGCCACCGTCTGTGACCAGCAGGCCGAGTTCGGCGGCAAGCCAGTCGCCTGTTCGGGCGCGCGTCACTGCGACCAGGTTGGCCCGACCGGCCTGACCCCCTGCGACGCCGCGGCGCCCGTCACTGAGACCTGCAACACCCTGGATGACGACTGCGACGGCGCGGTCGACGAGTCCGGCTGCGACGACGGCGACCCCTGCACGGCCGACTCCTGCGACCCCGGCGCCGCGGGCGACGGCAAGGATGGCTGCGTGCACCCCGCCGCCGACGGCATCTTCTGCGACGACGGCGACGCCTGTACCGCCAGCGACCAGTGCGCGGCCGGGGTCTGCGCACCGGGAACCAGCGTCTGTGAATGCAAGGAGGACGCCGACTGCGCTGGCCAGGAAGACGGCGATCTGTGCAACGGTACCTTGGTGTGCAAGCTCTCGACCTTTCCCCACAAGTGTGTCGTCGACGCCGCGACCGTTGTCGGCTGCAGCCAGGAGGGCGCGCCGCCGTGCCAGCAGCGGGTCTGCCAACCACAAAGCGGCGCGTGTCTGCTGGTCGCGGGGGATGACAACCAGGTGTGCGACGACGGCAACGCTTGTACCGCCGGCGACCAATGCAAGGGCGGGGCCTGCGCGCCCGGTACGGGGATCTGCGGCTGCGAGACCAACGCCGACTGCGCCGCCAAGGACGACGAGGACCTCTGCAACGGCGTGCTGGTCTGCGACACCTCGGCGCTGCCCTACACCTGCGAGACCGACGCGAAGAGCGTCGTCGTCTGCGATGCGAGCGGTGATACCGCCTGCGCCAAGGCCGCGTGCAACCCAAAGACCGGCCTGTGCCTCGCCAAGCCCACAGCCGACGGCAGCGTCTGCAGCGACGGCAGCGCTTGCACCGTCGACGACGGCTGCAGCGCTGGGTCCTGCAAGGGCATCGGCCTGGACTGCGGCGACGGCCTGCCCTGCACCGATGACGGCTGCAATCCCGCGACCGGCTGCCAGCACCAGCCGACGGTCGGGCCCTGCGACGACGGCGACGCGTGTACGCTGATCGATACGTGCAAGGCTGGGGCCTGCGTGGCGGGGCCGCCGCCCAGCTGCAGCGACAAGACCATGAACGGCGCCGAGACCGATCTCGATTGCGGCGGCGCGGGCGGGTGCGGTCAAGCGAAGTGCGCCGCATGCGCCGTCGGCAAGGCGTGCAAGGTCGGCGCAGATTGTTCGACCGGCGTCTGCAAGGCGGCTCTGTGCGCGGCCGCCTCGTGCGCTGACGGTGTGCAAAATGGCGCCGAGACCGCGGTCGACTGCGGCGGGGGCTGCAAGCTATGCCCGGCGGTATGGCTGATCGCCGGCGGACCGGCCAGCTTCGCCGCGACGATGGCGGCGGGTGGCGCGTGGCAGGTCGCGCCCCTCGGTGTGCCGACCGTCGACGGCGTCTCGTTGGCCTGGCGCGGCGCAGGCTCGGTGGTCGGCTTGCTGCGCTACACCCAGGTGGGCAACGCCCTCGACAACGCGCTGCAGTGGACGCTGTGGGACGGCCAGAGCTGGTCGGCTCCAGCGGTCATCGCGGCGGGTGTGACCACCCGCGCTAGCCCGGCCGCCTCAGCCGAGGGCGACGCGACGCGGACGATCTTTCAGGGCATGGACTACAAACACTACACGGCGACGCTTGGCGCCGGTGGCTGGTCAGCCGTCGCCCCGGTCGGCGATCCCCAGAGCTACGGTCCCTCGGCGCCAGCGCTGGCGTCTGTGCCTGCCGAGACCGTGCTCGCCTGGATGGACGGCGCCCAGGGCAACCAGCTGCGCAGCCGCAGCTTCGACGGCGACGCCTGGAGCGCCTCCCTGCAGATATCCGACCAGACCGACTACAACATCGCGCCGGTCGTCGCCGCCGTCGACGCGACCGTGCTGATGGTGTGGGCCCGCGCCGACGGGCAGCTTCTGTCGCGCAGCCGGGTCGCCGGGCTGTGGGGCGAGGTCGTCTTGGTGAACGATGCTTGGACCAAGACCCGCCCCGCGCTCGCGGCGCTGTCGGCGACGGCGGCGCTGGTCGCGTTCCGCGGCACCGACGGCAAGCTCTACACGGCCGAATGGGTCTCTGGGGCTTGGGGCGCGCCCGCGGGGATCGCTGCGGCCAAGGTCGACGCGCTCTTTGCCCCGGCGGTTTGCGCCGGTGT
>CALGHC010000235.1 GCA_937915965.1 uncultured Myxococcales bacterium | reverse complement strand
CGTGACCGGCGCGGCGGCCGCGATCGTCGCGTTGCGGGAGGCGATCACCGCGCACCAGGTCGGTCGCGACGTGGCGGCCCAGGGCCTGCCGCCCCTTTCCCTGTCGCGACTCGTCAGCGTTGGCCCTGCCGTGGGCGAGCCGATCCGCAAGGCGAACGTCGGCCGACTGCCGTTGACCGTTGTGCTTGCCGACGTTGGCCCGGCGACCTCGACCACAGACCTGTTTCGAGACGAGACCGGCGATCTTCTGCCGCGGTTGCGCAAGGCCGCTGGCGCGCAGACCAAGGTGCACCGTTGGAATCTGGTTGGCGTGCATCGGATCGTCCTGAATGTCGCAGACGGTCGCGAGGTGGAGACGGCGCGCCCGTTTGGCGAGAGGCTGCAGTCGCTATTTGACGTCAAAGGCGTCTACGACGCCCTCGCGATCGCCGGACTCGACGGCGTGCCCGAGTCGATCGATGTCGACTCGCGCGGCGGCCGGATCTGGACCGTCTGGGTCATGATTGGTGCTGAGGCGCGCAACGACGCGACGCGCGCAGCGGTTCTGGACGCCCTCGAAGCCGGCGGCGCGTGGCGAGCACAGAACCTGCCGCAGGGCTTTGAGACCGGGCTGGGCTGGCTCCTCGGCGCCTGGGGCGTGTCGGGGGCCGTCATCTCCTCACCGGACAGCAAGGCGCTGGATCGACCGATTCGCAAACTGGTCGAGATGGCCCGCCTCGCCAAGGACCTTCGCGGCATCGTCACCGGGCCCGTGCTCGCGCCGGCGCCCGGCGGATGGGCACGCCTGGATCGCGACGTGTTGAGCGCGGCCTCGGTGTCGCCGCGGACCGTCACCCTGGCCCTGGAGATGACGTCCGATAGCGTCTCCGTCGGCACCTTCGCTGGCGTCCCGGTGCGAGTGGGTCTGCCGACCGGTCCGCTCGAGCACGGAAACGGGGCGTTGCCGTTGCGCTTTGGCGACACCACAACAGCCTGGCAGGACGTCCAGCGGTTGCCCAGCGGGGAGAAGTACCTGGACCGGATCCGCGTCGATGGGCGCCCAGCGCTGTGGATCACCGTCGATGCACCGGTCGAGCACACCGAGGGCCAGAGCGCGCACTTCTGGGACGGAGTGGAGCAACGCGTCGCTCCCGATGGCGGCCTGCGTATGTGGCCGATATTCGGCGATCTACGCCCGATTGGAGTCGGTCTTTGAAGTCCGGGGACCGCCGCCGCGAGCGTCGGGGCGAGCGAACCTTCGCCGCCGTCGCCATGCCGATGTTCGCGACCGCCTGCTGGACCGCTTGCCTGACCGCGTGCCTCTCCGGCTGCGGGGCGCAGGACGACTCGGCGCCGGTCGTCCACCACGACAAGCCCTGCTCAACCGTGGACGAGCGGCTTGAGCCCATCCTCGCCCTGGTCGACTCGGGCGGCCTGAACCACATCGCCGACATCATCGAGAACGAACTCGACCCCGCCAGTCTGCGCGCCGTCCTCAACCTGTTGTTGGGCGTCGTCCGGGTCACACCTCGGCCGCTGCTGGACGAGCTACCCGCGCTGCTCGCCGGCGAGGAAGGGGAGCGCGTGCTCGGTTTGCTCGTCGCCTGGTTTCGGCCCGCGCTCGGCCACCCCGACGCCGATCCACCGGTGCCACCGCGGGTCGCCGAGCTCAGCGCGCTCTCGCACCTCTCTGCCGCATGCATGAGCGAGGACGCCTTCAACCTGGCCACGCAAGCTCTGCGTGATCCGCGCATGGCGGCGGCGGTTGACGCGCTGCTCCTATCGCTGGCCGAGGGAGCGGCCGGGTTGCAACAAGCGCTTGCTACAGTCGGCAGCGACGGTCGCGAGGGATTCGTTCTGCTGATCCGCAACGTGCTGGCATCGGTTGCGGCTCCGGAATTCGATGCCATGCCGCTGATCGCCACCCTCGATGCCCTCGTCGCCGATGACCAGGCAGCGACGGGACCGCTCGGTCTGTTGGCGGCAGCGCGCGCGTTGGTGGTGGTGGTCGCGACAAACGAAGACGGCTCGGCGGCGACCGAGCGTGTCGCAGCGCTTTCACGCCTCGCGGCGTGCGTGCTTGAGGTCGAGCCGGATGGCCATCTCGCCGGATACATCTTCGACGTGATCGCAGAGGCGCCCCCGAGCCTGACGGCGGCCGGCGAACTGAGCCTGTCGGTTGTTTGGCTTGAGGTGTTTGCCTATGCGACCGACGCGCTCGCGCATGAGCCGGCCTCTCGCGACGCCCTTGGTCAGGTGCTCGCGTTGCTGTTGCGCCCCGATCTCGCCATCGGTGGCCTGCCCGAACTCATCGCGCTGCTCGAGTCCGACACCCTGGCCGGAGTCGCCGCCCTGGTCGCCGACCTCAAGCTGCCGTCCTGCCTTGAATCGCGTCTGGGCGCGACCGATCCCAGGTCGGCGGGGCTGCCATGACACGCTCCAAGGCACGCACGAGGTCTGCTGCGACCGGACCGGGCCGAGCGGCGGTGATCACGCTGATGGCTGCGCTTGTTGGAGGGACCGCCACTGGCGGGGGCAGCCTGGCCGCCGCGAGCGTCTTCGACCTCTACGGCGCGGGGCCGCGCTCGGCGGCCATGGTGGGCGCCCTCTCGGCCGCCGCAGAGGGCAGCGAGGCCGCCTTCCACAATCCCGCGCTGCTCGCTGACGCGGTCGTCGGTGGTGCCTGGGCGGGTCACTCCTCCGCCTTCTTCGACCTGGCATTTCAAATGCAGCGCGAGGTCTGCACGGACCGAGCGGCGGTCTGCCGCGGTATCTACAAAGCTGGCTACAGCGCCCGTGAGCCGCGCGAGCCGGCGGACATCCACAGTCTGCAGTTGGGTTGGCATGCACCCGTCGGGGGCATCTTTCGGCGCCGTGTCGTCCTCGGCGCCTTGCTGACCCTGCCCTACGCCCGGATCCTGCACATCTCCGGCCCCGATCCCCAGCAGCCTCACTACTACATGGAGGAGTCGCTTCCGGGCCGCATGGCGGTGCTCGTCGCAGTCGCCGCGCGGGCCACCGATTGGCTTTCCTTCGGGGTTGGCGTTCAGGTCCTGGCGGTCCTCGACGCTGGGGTGAAGCTCGACGCCGATGTCACCAATCACGCGATCGACGAGGCGGCTGTTCAGATCGGTCTGCGCCCCATTGGCCGGATGACGGCCGGCGTGCGCATCCGGCCGATGCCTTCGCTGCGCTTCGGCGTGGGCTACCGGCAGGAGCTCGGCCTGAGCTATTCGATCCCGTCCTCCATCTCGACGGGCAAGAGCGCGAGCCTTGTGCTCGACGTCACGCAGGACACCTTCTACACGCCAGGCACCCTGGTCACCGGCGTGGGGTGGCAGCTGCTCGACGGTCGCCTGTTGGTCGCCGCCGAGATCGGTCTGGGACTCTGGTCCGCGGCGCCAGACCCGTCGCCGCGGGTCGCCGTCGACGCCGGCGGTCCACTCATCAACGAGATGGGCCTGGCCGACGCGCTCGACATCGGTCGCCAGACGCCGCCGGTCGACCTCGCCTTCCGCGACACCTGGACCCCGGCGGTCGCGCTGGAATGGCAGGCGAGCGAGGCGCTGCGGCTGCGCTGTGGCTACAGCTTTCGGCCCAGTCCCGCCCCGCATGCGACCGGCGCCTTTCACATCGTCGACAACGATCGCCACATCATCGGCCTGGGCGCCGGCTACGGCTGGGGAGCGGTCGACCTGCCGGCCGACGCGAGCGCCACCGCGATGGCAAGTTCGTCATCGGCGCCAGCGATGTACATCCAGGTTGCCGGTCAGGCGCAGGTCCTTCCACGCCGAACCGAGGTCAAGCTCGACAGCAACGACCCGGTCGGCAGCTTCAGCCATGGCGGCGTCGTTCTTCACGCGTCGGTGGCTTTGGGTGGTCACTTCTGAGCCTCTTTTCGGGCATATCTGCGGGTCGAAGCGCGCCGGCGTCTCCCCATCGCGCTGGTGGGCACGAAACGGTGAACCGTTTGGACCGTCGCCTGTGGCCGTGGTACACAGCCAGAGAGGGGAGGTGGCGTTTGCGGGTCCCATTGGGCTCGCACGTCGCGGGGTCTGCGGTGGCCCGGTGACTGGGCGTGCGTGGACTTCGAGATCGCACCGCCTGTGATGTCACAGACGGCGCGACGACACCCGAGGCGAAGCAGGCAGCGCGAAGACAGGCAGCGTGAAAACCGGCAGCGCGAAGACCGGCAGCGCGAAAACCGGCACGGCGAAGACAGGCAGCGCGAAAACCGGCAGCGCGAAAACCGGCAGCGCGAAGACCGGACGTGGGACTGGCTCATGAAACTCGACATCGGCGCTTGGCTGGTGGGGACCCTCTTGCTGGTCTCTGTCACCGCATGCAGCAGCGAACCTTCCACGAGTGGCGGCGCTACGCCTGGGGGGGGAGACGCTGGCACAGTTGCCGACGCAGCCGCGCAAGCGGACGGCGACGCTGTCTCGGACGCCGCGGCTTCCGACGACGTCGTGACCGTTGACGCGAGCGCCGCCGATGTGTCGACAGCGCCCGCTTGCAATCCGTTGAAGAACACCGGCTGTACCGACGGCCAGCACTGCGGCTACAACGAAGAGAGCAAGCCCGAGTGCAGGCCAAACGGCAGCCACGCGATCGGCGAGGAGTGTGGCGACGGCGCCGGCTGCATCGCAGGTGCTTGTGTGACAGATGGCAGCGCCACGTCGCGGTGCGCTCCCTATTGCATCTCAGACGCGAACTGCTCGGGCTCGACCTGCAACGGCATCGAGGGCAGGAAGTGGAAGACCTGCGACGTCTCGAAATACGAGAGCTGTGACCCGGTTGCCCAGAACTGTAAGAACCAGAAGCATTCTTGCTATTTTGACGGTGGCTTCGTTTGCTTGGTGACCGGCAGCAAGAGTAAGCTCGATCCTTGCACGGCACCAAACGACTGCTCGCCGGGCCTGGTTTGCTGGGCGAGCCTGTGTCGCAAGTTGTGCAAGCCGCCGGCCGGGCCGCCGAGCTGCGATGATATCGAGACGCCTTGCTCGAAGCTGGCATCCGGCTACGGCTATTGTGACGAGTAGAACCTTCATCGTCGCCTGGCCCCCAAGCGGGTAGCAGGCACACAGAGAACGGGCCAGGACATGCGGGGAGAACGGTCTTGAGCGTCCTCGATTCCATCGACACCACCGTGACGCTCGAATGGGCGGACACGCGCACGATCGGCACCCTGATGGAGCTGAGCGGTCGACTAGCCGTGCTGACCGCGCTTCGCGCGCCGTCCGAGGGCACGCTTCTGCACGTTCGCATCGAGGGCGACACCATCGAGGAGGGCATCACCGTCGACGGGGTCTGTACGGCCGTGAGCGACACGGCGTGGGGCGAACAGCAGATCGAGATCGACCTGATGCGCGTCGGCACGGTGTACTCGGCCACCCGCCTGCGCGAGTTCGTCGAGGAGCACCACATCGAACGCGGCGGTGCGGTCCACATCGGTCAAAACCGCGAGAGCCCCGGCTCCAAACGCTACGTCTATCACCTGCCGCAGGCGGACGGTGCGGCCCACCGCGGTGACTCGGGTCTCAGCGACCTCAATGATCCGCCCACCGACCGCCACGAAAACACCGCAAACCTGCGTGGTGGCCACCCGCAGCCGATCCGCCGCTCGGGCCTCCCGCTCGACGCGGTGCCAGCTGACCCGGCTGGACGTCCCGACCGACGTCCCGCCGAGACGTCCCGCTTCGACGACTTGCCGAACTTCAGCAGAAACCCCGATTTTCAGTCCGGGATCGCCACCACCGCGACCCGAACCTACGGCGAGGCAGCTCGCAGCTCGATCCGCAACCGCGTCCAGCGTCCCAGCGCCGTCGAGACAGGGAGCGATACCTTCGACGCCGCGCCTGGCTTCGCAGGCGACAGACCCGACTTTACGCTGCCCGACGCTCGGCCTCCGACCGCGTTGGACGACGGGCAGCCGCTCGACTTCTCCGCTGCGGAGCCCGAGAGAACCATTCCAGACGCCAGACCGCCGGCCTCGCTTCGTGAGCACGCATCGCTCGCCTTCGAACCAGAGGAGCTGCAGCCAGCGGCATCGGCGGTGGCCGTCGATGCCGTCGATGCCGTCGATGCCGTCGATGCCGTCGATGCCGTCGACGCCGTCGATGGTGGAGCCTCGATTGACGATCATTTCGCAGACGACGAGGGGCTTGAGGCCGCTTTGCGCGAGGCGCTCGCCGCGGTCGAGACTCCGGCGAAGAAGGCAAAGCCACGCGCCGGCGTCGCGGATCCGGTTCGGCCCGATCGGCGCGCGACGGCCGAGACCCGGGTCGAGGGACTACGGGCTCGCGCAACCGTCGAATCGCCCGCAGAAGGACCGCCCGGCGCATCGGCAGGACACGCGCCGGGCGAACCGACTGACGAATCGACCGACAGGGTGGCCGACGATGCGTTCGCGGCCCTTGTCGCCCAACCGCCCGCAGCCGATTTTGCCGATTCTGCCGATTTGAGCCTCGACGCCGACTGGCCGGACGAGGAGATCGTCGTCGCCACGGTGCCGCTCGGCGAGACCGTCGCTGCCCCGCTTTCAGCAAGCCACGACGTGGGCTCGGGACGGCGTGATGCGCCGCGCGCCGACGTCGAGCCTGACGTCCTGGAACGACCCTCTGGTCGACGCAGCAGCACGACGGGGAAGACCGAAGCCATCCAGCCCAGGACGTTCGTGCCGCCGTCCAACGCCCACATCGCGGCCCAGGCCGGGCCGCCGATGGCCAGCGATCACCTGCGCCGCATCGAGAGGGTGTTCGGCGTCGACCTGGCGATCCGAGTTGACCTGCCGGCCCAGTTCGGAGTTGGCAGGAAGCGAACCGACGGCACCCTCCTGCGCCTCTCGGAGAGCCGACTGCGGATTCGCGCGGCCAGCGCTCCCGAGCAGTACGAGCGGCTGCCGGTTGTGGTGCCATTCCCGGGTAGCGCCAAACAGAAGGCCACCCTGGCCTGCGAAGTCACCCGGGTTCGTGAGCCCGAGTCGGAAAGCGGCACCATCGCTTTTGATTTGAAGCTCACCGGTGGCAACTCGCCTCGCGAGATGACGAACCTGCGCAAACTGGTCGAAATGGTCAGCGG
>CALGHC010000234.1 GCA_937915965.1 uncultured Myxococcales bacterium | reverse complement strand
ACCAACGTCTGGCTGGGCTTCCCGTTCATGATGGTCATCTCGCTGGGTGCGCTGCAGTCGATCCCAGCGGAGCTCTACGAGGCCGCCTCGATCGACGGCGCAGGGCGATGGCAGCAGCTGCGCCACATCACCCTGCCGTTGCTCAAGCCAGCGCTCTTCCCGGCCGTGATCCTCGGCACGATCTGGACCTTCAACGCCTTCAACATCATCTATCTCGTCTCGGGCGGTGGCCCCGATCACAAGACCGAGATCCTCATCACCGAGGCGTACTACCTGTTCACCGTTCTGCGCCGCACTGGCCTCGCCGCCGCCTACGCGGTGCTGATCTTCGTGCTCCTGCTCGCCTACACCCTGATCACCAACCGCCTGACCCGGGCGACTGAGGCCGTCGACTGATGAGCGCTCCCGCCGCCACCGCGCTGCCCGGCAGCCGTCGCCTCGCCTGGCTTCCGCATGTCCTGCTGGTGCCGGTGACCGTGCTGACGATCTATCCCGTGCTCTACGTGGTGAAGCTGGCCCTCGCCGGCACCGAGGGCGTCTCGGCGAGCGCCTCGCCTCTGCCCGATCATCTCGACTTCAGCGCGTTCTCTACCGTGCTGACTCGAACCGACAGCCACGGTGTGTGGCTCTTTGGTCAGCAGCTGCTCAACTCGGTGGTGATCTCCGCTGCGACGACCGTGCTGGGCATCGTGCTCGCGTGCACCGCCGCCTATGGTTTCGCTCGCTTCGACTTCCCCGGGCGACGCGCTGGCCTGCTCGCCTTCCTCGCCACCCAGATGTTCCCCGGCATCCTGACGATGATCCCGCTGTACGTGCTGATCCAGAAGCTCGGCCTGCTGGACTCGTCGATGGGCCTGACGCTGGTCTACGCAACGACCTCGATCCCGTTTTGCACGTGGATGCTCAAGGGCTACTTCGACACCCTACCGCGCGACCTCGAAGAGTCCGCCATCATCGACGGGGCGAGCCGCTTCACCATCTTCGTGCGCATCATCCTGCCGCTGTCGGCGCCGGCCATCGCCGTGGTCGCGCTCTTCAGCTTCATGGCCGCGTGGAACGAGTTCGTGCTCGCCTACACCTTCCTGTCGAGTGAGCAGGCCTTCACCATGCCCGTGCAGATCCGCAACTACGTCGGTGACAAAGACGTGCAGTGGTCGCTCTTCGCCGCTTCGTCGCTGATCGTCTCCCTACCGGTGATGGCGCTTTTCTACACGCTTGAGAAGCACCTCGTTGGCGGGCTGACCGCGGGCGCCGTCAAGGGTTGAACGCAGGCGCCGTCGAGGGTCGACCGCCCGCGCCGTCGAGGGTTGACCGCCCGCGCCGGTCGCCCAATCCGTCAGCCGAAGTCGCACGCCCCCTCGCCCATCTGCTAGGCTGCGCGTTGGCCTACGATTCGCCCGAGCGAGGACACCATGCATCACATCCACCGCGCCGCTCTGGTCGCCGCCACCACCGCGGTCCTTGTTGCGTTGAGCGCGCTCGCCGCTTTCGCCTTCCCCGTCGAGGGCCGCATGCGCACCGGCGAGGGCGGCCCGGTCGCCGACGGCGACTACGTGCTGACCATCGGTTTGTACGACAGCGCCGACGCCAAGGTGCCTCTGTGGCAGGAGATCCACATCGGTGTGCCTGTGCAGCAAGGCTTTTTTTCCCTCCAGGCGGGCGAGGCCCAGCTGGGCAACCCCCTGCCCGAGGGCCTCTTTGTCGACCACCCCGACGTCTGGTTCGGCTTGACCGTAGGCAAGGAGCCGCCCATGGAGCGCCAGCGCCTGCACGCCCTGCCCTACGCGATCGTCGCTGAGGCTGCGCGCTCGCTCGCATGCACCGGCTGCGTCAAAGCAGCGCAGATCGATCCGGGTGTCTTCGCCGACTACGCCAAGACCGCCGACCTCGCCAAAGTAGCGACGTCGGGCAAGTTCGCCGACCTCGATGGCGGCCCCGTCCTGACCGGCTACGCCCGCACCGACACGACCAACATCTTCCAGAAGCCGCAGATCATGGCGGGCGGCCTCGGCATCGCCAAAGGCCCGGCCCCCGGATGCGGCCTCGACCTGGGCACGGACGGCGGCGGCGCGTGCGTCGACGGCAGCAAGGCGGTCTGGCCGCGCGTGGTCGAGAACGCCGCCGCGATGGGCAAGGTCGCCATCCCGGGACAGTTCGTCTACCGGGCTGATACCGGCCAGGCCTACCTCTTTGTCGGCAATGGCTGGCGCAAGGTGGTGCTCGAGATCGTCTGCGGCGATGGCTGGATCAATCCGCCCGAGCAGTGCGACGACGGCGAGTCGAACGCCGACAAGGCGGACGCGTGCCGCCTGAACTGCACCAAACCGGCTTGCGGCGACCTGATCGTCGACACCGGTGAGGCCTGCGACGACGGCAACGGCAGCCCGACCGACGCATGCGTGCTGTGCAAGCTCGCCGTATGTGGTGACAGCTTCGTGCAAGCCGGGGTCGAGGCCTGCGACGACGGCAACAACAGCAGCGCCGATGCGTGCATCGCCTGCAAGGCGGCCACCTGCGGCGATGGCTACCTGCACATCGGCGTAGAAGAGTGCGACAACGGCAATCAGAACGCCGATGTCGCCGATGCGTGCCGGACGAGCTGCAAGACAGCCAAGTGCGGCGACAACATCCTCGACACCGGCGAGGCCTGCGACGACGGCAACACCCAAAGTGGCGACGGCTGCTCGGACAAGTGCGTCATCGACGTCAAGGTGGATGTCACCTTCACGACCTGCGGCGGCTCGGGTCTCTCTGGCCCCAACCAGTCCCAATGCAACGGCGCCTACGGCGGCGGTGGCCTCGCCGGCAAGGTCACGGTGGCCAGCGGCGTTCAGGCGTGGACGGTGCCGGCCACGGGCGCGTATCGCATCACCACATTTGGCGCTCAAGGCGGCAACGACCCCTACACGTGGCCGGGCGGGCTGGGCGCCAAGATGGCGGGCGTGTTCACACTCCAGCAGGGCGCTACCCTACGCATCATCGTCGGTCACCAAGGCATGCCGGTGAAGGGCAATGGCAACGCGGCCAATGGCGGCGCTGGCGGCGGCGGCGGCACGTTCGTGTGGATCGATGGCCAGGGTCAGCCGCTGATTGCGGCGGGCGCCGGCGGCGGCTCGTGCCTGCAAAACAGCGGTGAGGCGGCGTGTCACGGCAAGGTGGGTGTGACGAGCACCAACGGCTCGAACGCGCCCAGCGGCAACAACGCCGGCCAAAATGGCGGCGACTCGACCTGCGTCAACGGCGGCCGTGGCTGGAATACGGTCAAGAACAGCCCCAACGGCACCAACACCTCCGGATACAACGACGGCGGCGGCTTCGGCGGCGGCAGCGGCGGTGGTCAGAACTGTGGCGGCAACTACGGCCACGTCGCTGGCGGTGGCGGTGGCTACTCCGGCGGCGGCGGTGGCACGTCCTCGTACCAGTACGCGGGCGGCGGCGGCGGCTCGTTCAACGGCGGCAGCGACCAAAGCAACCAAGCGGGCGCGCGTACCGGCCACGGCCAGGTCCAGATCACGTTGCTGTAGAAGCGCGGCACCGGCCGACCGCAGTCCGACAGCCGACGTCCCACCGAGATCAGACAGCCGACGTCTCGGCAGACCGCGCGGTCGCCGGTCGTGGCCGCGCCAGGGTGCCGACCAGCTCCCAGGCGAGAGCGGCTCCCGTCGCCGCCAGGCCGATGCCTGCGATGCGAATCAGCAGGTCGGCGCTGAAGCCAAGCCCGACGGCACCAGCCACCACGGCGCCAACATGTAGGCCCAGCGCAATTCGAATCCTGCGCTCGGGCAGCAGCTGCCGCATCGACGGCACGGGCTGCAAGCCAACGAGCGCGGAGAATCGGTGGAACCAGACCAGGAAGGGCAGGATGCGCGTCAACATGCCGTGCACCAGCAGCGCGGCCCAGCCCCACAGCCCCAACCACCCCAGTAGAAGCGGCGGCCGGGGATCGTCGAGCCACGCCGTCGCGACGGCCAGCACCAGCAACAGCGGCGCGACCGCCATCGCCAGGCGCCAGAAATGCAGGCTTGGGTCGGCGCGCTTGCGGCGCCGCTGGCCGAGCAGGCGCAGGGTCACGAGGGGGTGAACCAGCCACACAGCGACCGCCGCCGGCAGCGCGGCGGCGGCGACCCCGGCGGGCGTGACACCGAGCGCCAGGCACGCGGCGATGGCGGCGATCGACGCGACGACGAGGCCAAGACAGAGCTGCGCGATGCGACGCGGATATGCGGGCGTCAGGTAGAACATCGGCACAACCGTCAGCGACACAGACAGCAGCAGACAACCGACCCAGCCGAGTGCGCCGAGGCTGGAGTGGCCGACGATCAGCGCCACTCGGTTCGCCAGAACGAAGCCGAGATGGTGATTCCAGGCAAACCACAGGCCCAGCCCAATGACCGCGGTCAGGGCGACCAGGGCGATGCGGATGCCGGTGACGGTCTCGGTGCGGGCGGGGGCGCGGGCCATCGCCACCGCGACCGGACCCAGAAAGCCGACCGCCGCGATCAGGATCGCGGTCCAGGCGAACGCAAACGCGAAGCGGTTCCAGGTTGCCAGGGCGTAGACGAGGCCGATGACGCCGACGACCAGGGCGACGTGGACCCCGTGGGCAAGTCGAATCCAAGGCACCGGCGCGCCGGCGACCACCGGCACCAGCTGGTAGAGCGCCCCGAACATCACCGCGCCAAGGACGCCGAGGGTACCGACGTGGGTCAGCGCCATCGACGAAGGTAGCCAGATCGAAGCGAGGCCGGCGTGGCCATGCCAGGCGATCAACACGCCGGCGGCGACAAAGGCGACCGGCGCGGTGAGAAAGAACGCCACCGGGATCGCCAGCGGTGGCGCCTGTTCGGTCTGCAGCCCGGCGGTGTTCATGACGGCCTGCGCAGGTGCAGCAAGGCGCTGCCGTCGGTCAGCTCGGCGACCTGCCACGCGAGCGAGCGGGCGTCGAGGTGGCCCAGCAAGAGACGTGGGAATCGCGGCAAGCGAGCGCAGACGACCTCGCCGGGGAGCAAACGAGCGGCCATCTCAAGGACCTTCTCAAGCGGCTCGGGCGGCTCGAGGTCGCGTAGATCGATCGGCGGTGCCGCGCCTCCGACGCTCACAAGTAACAGCCAGTCGCCGCCGCCGAGCGACTCGGTCTCGACGCGGTGGCCGGCGCGGCCAAGGAGCGCGACGAGGGGGCGTGCCTCAAAGGGCGCGGTGATGGCGAGAATGGAGGCCGACGTGAGCGTCTCCAGGGCCCGCAGCACGTCGGCGAGTGGGTCAGAACCGAGCGCGAGGATGGGTCGAACGTCGAGGTGCAGCGCCGTGCACTGCGGCGGCGGCGCGAACTGCCGGTCGGATACGGAATCGGATACGGATACGGATACGGGATCGGCCGCGGCGTCGGCAGCTGGCACCAAATCAGCAACGACTTCGCTCCCGACGGCGATGCCGCTCCGCAGCACTGCGACCAGCGGACCGGCGGCGGCGCTGAGGCCGTCAGGACGATCGTCGAGGCGCCATTGCAGGACGACACCCTGAATCATGCCGACCACCAGGGTCGCGACCGAGTTGCCGTCGAGGTCGGCGCGCAGCTCGCCGCTTCTCTGTCCCATGCGGACCAGCTCGGCGATAACGGTGCGCTGCATCGAGACGAGGTGCCGCAGGCTGACGCGCAAGGCGGCGGCGTCGCCCGACGGGTCACCGAAGAGCAGGCGGGGCAGGCCCGGGTGCGTCTCGACCCAACCCAGGAGGGTGGTCACGACGGCATCGAGCTGATCAAGAGCTGGGCCGTGGGGATTGATCCGATCGACGACCTCGGCGCCGATCAGTGCGCGTGCGTGGCTGACGACCGCGAGCAACAAGGCTTCGCGGGAGTCGAAGTGCCGGAAGAGGGCGGGCTGCGTGAGACCCACCATGCGGGCGATCGAGCGGGTGCTGAGGTCGACGAGCGGCGTGTCGGCGAGCAAAGCGAGCGCCGCGACGACGATCTGATCTTGGCGGGTGGCGTGATCCAGTCGCTCGGTCATGGCATCTCCTTTCGCCGCCGCGACAACCGGATCGGACTTGCCCGGGCGGGGGGGGCAGGTTATCATCCGATAACAAGGCGCGCCAGTGCGCGCCGCGCGAACCAGACACGCCGCGCGAACCAGACACGCCGCGCGAACCGAACACGGAGACACCATGCTTGACGCGACCAACACCACGCCCAGCGATTTCATGACGAGTGACCATCGAAGCTGCGACGCGCTCTGGGCCGAGGTCGAAGGACATGCCGACGCGGACGACGCCGCGGGCGCGCAGATCGCCTTCACGCGCTTTCGCGACGCGATGATCCAGCACTTCACGCGCGAGGAGGAGCAGCTGTTCCCGGCCCTGGAGCCCGTGATGGGGATGCCGCCCGGCGTCGGCCCGGTCGCGGTCATGCGCATGGAGCACGCCCAGATGCGCGGCGTCCTCGCTCAGATGGAATCTGCGGCGATGGGGGGAGACTGGGCTGAGATGGTCGATCAGGGCGACACCCTGCTGATGCTCATTCAGCAGCACAACGTCAAAGAAGAGGCGATCCTCTACCCGATGGCCGACCGAGCGCTAGGCAGCGAGTGGCAGAGGATGGCGCAGGGCTGGACCGTAGGCTGATCGCAGCGCCTCATTGCGATCGGCATCAATCGCCGCAGTAGCGGCGATCGCCCCAGCGCCCACGACGCCGCCGGTTCGGGGCGTCGACGAGAGCGCTGGGTCAACAAACGCTTGCTTGGCGGACTTCGCTGCCTTCCTTTCGCATGAATGCGACCGTTCGGCGGGCAGAGAGCTCGTCGCCGGTGTGCGGGGACGTGCACCCCGCTTGTCGGTCCCGGGTCACTCCGCTATCCTCTCGGCCGCCTGGGTCCGCGCCGGGTCGCGATGGAAATACTTGATTTGAAAGCGCATTATTTGTAAACCACGCAGTCACCCCCGCGCATCAGAAGGCGCGACAGCGAGGAAAACACCATGGTCGCCAGCAACTACGGTCTTGAGCATCACGGCATCGCCACCCAGGGTACAGTGCACTGGAACCTGCCGGTGCACGCGCTGATC
>CALGHC010000233.1 GCA_937915965.1 uncultured Myxococcales bacterium | reverse complement strand
CGCCAGCCGCCCCTCGACACCGCGCTCGCCGCGACCCCGCGAGGCTGCTACCCTCGCGGCGTCGGTCGCCCGCCCGCTGCCTGGAGGCCACGATGGCCCGGATCCTCCTCGTTGATGATGACGCCGAGCTGCTCGACGCGGTCTCGATGGCGTTCGAGGACGCGGGGCACAGCGTGCAGACCGCGGCAGATGGGCTGCGCGCCCAGGCCCTGCTGCGGCGCGACGGCGCCGACGTGATGGTCTGCGACGTCAACATGCCTGGCCTGGACGGATTCTCGCTTTGTCGCCGCCTGCGCGAGGCGGGCGAGACGATCCCGATCATCTTGCTGACCTCTCGCGATGACGAAGTCGACGAGGCGCTCGGCCTGGAGCTGGGCGCCGACGACTACATGGCCAAGCCCTTCAGCAGCCGCGTTTTGCTTGCCCGGGTGGCCGCCCTGATCCGCCGCGACCAGCTGCGTCACCAGGACGTGCCCGAGCCCGACGTCCTGCGCCGCAACGGCGTCACGCTCCTGCCCGAGAGGCTCGAGGTCCGGCTTGGAGACGTGCCGATTGCAGTCACCGTTACCGAGTTCAAGCTGCTCGAGGTGCTGATGCGCCGGCCGGGCATCGTGCTGTCGCGCGACCGCCTCCTCGACCTGATCCGCGGCGACGACTCGGTGGTGGCGCAGCGCATCATCGACACCTACATCCGCCGCCTGCGCCGCAAATTCGAGCAGCTCGACCCCGACTTCGCCGCGATCGAGACGGTGATCGGCGCTGGCTACCGTTGGGCGCACGACGATGCCTGAAGCCGACCGTGAGGCCCCACCCCGGCCGCCTGTCTCGTCGCGCAGCCCGGAGTCACCCGGCCCGGATTCACCGCCTGCGGGCCTCGCAGATGCGTTTCGTTGGATGCGCTCGTTGCGGGTGCGCGCGCTGATCGTCGTGCTCGCCGTCGCCGTCCTGCCGCTGATCGTCGGCCTGGTCGCCGGATTCGACGAGTACACCCTCGCTGTGCTCGCTGGTGTCGTCGCGGTCGTCGTGCCGTTTGCGGTGGTGCTCGCCTGGTGGTTGGGCTGGCGCATGGTGCGGCCGGTCGAGCAGCTGCTCGGCCAGGTGCGCACCAAGCTCGCCTTCGCCACCCCCGGCGCCGACATCCACCTCGCGCGGGTCGACGAGTTCGGCCAGCTCGCGCGCGCCTTCAACGCCTTGCTTGAGACCCTCGAAGAGCGCAACCGCGCCAACGAGGGCTTCGTGGCCGACCTCGCCCACGAGTTCAAGAATCCGGTCGCCGCCATCCGCGCATGCGCCGAACGGCTCGTCGAGGGACCTGTCGACGAGGCCAGGGCCGCCCGGATTGCCCGCATCCTCGACGGCAGCAGCCGGCGCCTCGACACCCTGGTGACCGAGCTGCTGGAGTTGGCTCGGGCCCAGGCAGGGCTCGCGGGCGAAGAACGCGTCGCCGTCGATCTTGTCGCCCTCGCTGGCGGAGTCGTCGCCGATCTGCGCGCCGACGAGCGCTACGGCGAGGTCGCATTCACGATCGAGCCATGCGACGTCGCCATCGTCGCCGGCGTCTCTTCGCGGCTCGAGACGGCCCTGCGCAACCTCCTGGACAACGCCGCCAGCTTCGCCGGCGCGGGCGGCGAGGTACATGTGTCGGCCTACCTCGTCGGTCCTGCGGCGGACACCACGGCGAGCGCCGGGACCGGGCGCGCGGCACGTGGCACGGTCGCACTGCAAGTGCACAACAACGGCCCGGCCATCGCTCCTGATCACATCGGTCGCGTCTTCGATCGCTTCTTCACGGAGCGACCCGACCGCCGCGGAACCGGACTCGGCCTCTCGTTGGTGCGGGCGATCGTTGAAGCCCACGGCGGTACGGTGACGGCTTCTTCGCCGCCGACCGGTGGTGCCTCGTTCGAGATTCGTCTGCCCGCGTTGGCGCGCTGATCGCCGCGCAGGCGACACCGGGACGACGGCGACCAGTTATCGGCGGCTTTGTCGGCCTTGGCGCGCTGCCGCCTTGCCGCCTTGCCGCCTTACCGCCTTGCCGCCTTGCCGCCTTGCCGCC
>CALGHC010000232.1 GCA_937915965.1 uncultured Myxococcales bacterium | reverse complement strand
CTGATCCGTTGGCGTTGGTGGCGCCGCCGTAGCCGCCGGCGCCACCGCCGCTGCCGCCCTGCAGGACGCCGGTGTCGACGCTGGCGTAGGTGCTGCCGGCTGCGCCGCCGCCGTTGCCACCGGCGACGCCGCTGGTCGCGTGGCTGCCGCCGCCGCCGCCCGTGCCGCACGAGCCGTTGCCACCGATCTTGCCGCCACCGGGGCCCTCGCCGGGGTAGTTGGTCGAGGTGTTGTAGACGCCGTAGCCGCCCTTGAAGCCGCCGGGTGCCGCCGTGCCCGGCGTGCTCTGGCCGCCGTAGCAGCCGTTTTGGTTGTCCGTGACGTCGCTACCGGCGCCACCGTCGAGGATCAGCTTGCCCTCGATGAGGATCTTGCCGGTCGCGCGCAGCACCAGCGCCTGGTTGCCGGTGACCGTCACGACGCTGCCCTTGGGGATGGTGAAGTTCGTGTAGTTCCACGTCTTGGCTGTGAGCGTCGGGTTGCCCTGAGCGACAAAGGCGCCGTCCGCGCCGCTGCCGCAGGCCTGGCAGCTGGACTGCACGGTGTCGCCGGAGTTCGCCTGCACCCACGACTTCGTCGACTCGTCCCAGAACCAGGCCTGAGCCACCACCGCCGGTGTCACCGCACCAGTAATCGCCGTCACGCTCTCGCCGTCGGCGAGCGCGTCGCTCTGTGCCGACGAGATCCGGCCGACCGGCTTGCCGCCGACCGTTGTGCCGGCGCCGAGCGCGATGTCGGCGCCTTGGATGGCGGCGATCGCCTCGTCCTTCGTCATGGTGTCGTCCGTGCCGTCGAGGAAGCCAGCCGGGATGCCGCCCACCGCCTTCCACTGCAGCGCGTCGCCCGCCAGCTTGTCGATGGTGACGCTGCCGTCGGCCAGCGCGACCGTTGTTACGCAGCCGGTGCACTCCAGGTCGACGGCTGCGCCGCCTTGAGTGGCGCCCTTGGCATAGAGGAAGTCGACCTCGGTTTCATCGATGCAGCCCAGACAAGCGACGTTGGCGGCCGCGCCGTCCTTGGTGTTCGAACCGGCATAGGTGAAGGCGACGTGTTGCGGTTTGATGGCCAGGTCGGCGATGTGGGCGCCGCCGATGCAGCCCACACAGATGACGTCGGCCGCCTGGTCAGCGCGATGGGCGAGGTGCGCATAGGGCACCGCCGACAGCTGCACGCGTGGCAGCTCCGGATCCTGTCCGATGGTCACGCCGATCCACAGCTGGGCGCTGTCGTAGACCTCCTCCTTGAGCGGCGTCAGCGGATTGGTCGTGCCAAGCAGGACCTGGAAGAGCCCTCCCTTGAGCTGCAGGGCCACGCCCTCCTGATGCAGCAGTTTGGCCCCGTCTCCCGTGGCATCCCACAGCCGGAAGGTCAGCGCGTAGCCGCCGTCGGGTACGGGTCCGCCGCTCGCCGAGCGCAACGCGCCTTGAATCGGGAAGCCGGCGGGCACCGCGGCGAAGGTGGCGCTCGTCGCCAGCAAGGCACACAGAGTGAAGCAGAGCGCGATCGGGGTCGCGCTGACATGGATCATCGGGCGTCGCTGTGGGCGCTGAGTCATGGTCTTCTCCGAGTCGGATGTCGGTCTCGCCGGCACAGGCCCCGGCTGGGCCCCGCCACCGCCGCTTCGAACAAGCGTCGGCGATTGTCGATGCAGGTCAGGCGCTTTCCCCGCGACCCGCAAGGTACAGGTTGCGGGCCGACGGAACAATAGGCGAGGCGCACGACGGGCGCGCTTCCGGATTCCGGGTCTCAGGCGGCGAACGCCGCCACGCAGTGGGGAAGCGGCAAGAACCACGCTTCTTGCCGCTGGGGGTCGAGCCCCGACCCCCAAGAAAAGAGAGGCGAACGGCTGCCGATCACGCGCGCGGCTGCTGACCCGGAATCGTGAACCGCGCCCGCGCACGACCAGCCCGTGGTCGCCGGCGGGCGCGTCGCGGCTCGGACTTCACCTCCAGCATCTGGATTCGCCTGGCACGAACGCCGTTGCTGCGTAACACTTTGACTCCGGCCCGTCTCTTGGCTGTGGGCGGCGGGCGATCGCGTCTGCCGGGGCGGCGGTCTCCCCGACAGCCACAGCGGAAACGCGTCCAGGGCGGCACAGATGGCCATCATCGACAATCTGAGTTGGCAGCTTCTGATCATCGCGTGCCTCACGCTGGGGCTGGCTCCCTTTGCGCCGCCACACATCGTCGAGAAGCTGCAGATGCTCGCCGACGGCACCCTCAAGCGCCCGCTGGATTGGTTCGACCTGTTCTTTCATGGCATCCCGTGGATCCTGCTTGCCGTCAAAGGCGTGCGCAGCGCGGTTGGAGGCGGCTGAATGGCAAAAGTGGCGGACCTGCCTTTGAAATACCGAGCGATGATGAAGCTCTACCGCTGGCGGCGCATCGATCCCGTGCCTCTGGCGCAGGTTCGCCGGCCGTTGAGCGAGGCCCGCGTCGCGCTGGTCACCACCGCCGGTCTCGTGGCGCCGGAACAGGCTCCCTTCGACGAGACCATCAAGGGCGGCGATTGGTCCTACCGGGTCATCCGCGGCGACGTGGCGACGCAGACGCTGATCGAGACGCATCGCTCCGACGCCTTCGACCACCGCGGCATCGCCGCCGACCGCAACCTGGCCCTGCCGCTGGACCGCCTGCGCGAGCTGGCCGCCGCCGGTGAGATCGGCTCGGTGGCGCCGCGCCACCTGTCGTTCATGGGCTCAATCACGGCCCCCGGTCGGCTTCTGCGCGAGACCCTGCCGGCGGCAGTCGACCTGTTGCTCGCCGACCAGGTAGACGTCGCCCTGTTGGTGCCTATCTGACCATTCTGCCATCAGACCGTGAGTCTGATCCAAGCCGAGATCGAGCGCCGCGGCATCCCGACCACGTCGCTTAGCGCGCTGCCCGAGATCACCGCGAGGGTCCGCCCGCCGCGCGCCCTCGCGGTGCCGTTTGCGCTGGGCTACACCCTCGGCGCCGCCGACGAGGCCGGGCTGCAGACCGATCTCCTGCGGCAGGCCTTCGCGCTGTTGACCGACCACGAGGTGCCGGTG
>CALGHC010000231.1 GCA_937915965.1 uncultured Myxococcales bacterium | reverse complement strand
GCGCGGCGCATCGTAGCAGCCGGCGAGAGAGCCGGTCAATCGGTGTCAGTGGCCACCAGCATCTGCGTGCACCGACGCCGCGACGCCGTTTGGCGCCCCGTGACGTGCGTCCGATGCCCGCCAGATGGCGTCATGAACCCGTCGACGCACGTAGCGCATGGCCGCGGGGTCGTCGCGACCGGGGTGCACTCGATTGGCGAGAAGAACGACACCGAGACGCCGAGCGGGGTCGAGCCATACGCTGGTGCCCGTGAAGCCGAGGTGCCCAATGGCGTCTCTGCCGGCCCGATCGCCAGCGGTCGAGCCGACGGGCGCAGCTGTGTCCCAGCCGAGCCGCCAGCTGCCTGCCGCCGCAGCGGAGGTGGTCGCCAACAGACGCGCGATTCGAGCCGAGATTCCCAGGTCGACGTCGTCGCGCGGGTCGCCGACCAGCAAGCCGAGCCAACGCTGCGCCCACACAGCGGTGTCGGCGAGGGAAGCGAACAGGCCGGCGTGTCCCGCGACACCATCGAGGGCCGCGGCGTTGTCGTCGTGAACCTCACCTTGCAGCGGCGCGCCCGGTGCAGCCCGTGGCGAGCCCAACTCTGTGGCAACGGCCACGGCGGTGGCACACGAGGCCTGAGCCGAGATGCGACGGAAGCCGGCAGCGAGACCCAGCGGCTCGGCGACCAGCTCATCAAACAGGCGGTCGAGGGGCGCGCCGAGCCGAGCCTCGATCAGCCAGCCGAGCGCCATGTAGCCGAGATCGCTGTACACGGCTGTGGCGAGCGGCGCCGACGCCAAGGGTGTGCCCAGCACCAGAGCGCGCACCGCTGCGGCGCGTTCGGCAGGCCTCCCCGCCAGCGATTCGGTCTGCGCGAAGACGTCGAGCCACGCCGGCGCGCCCGACGCGTGGCCGAGCAAGGACCGCACCGTGGCCGTCGCCATCGGGGTGTCGCGAGCGTCCGGCAGCACCTCGGCCAGGCGCGTCTCCAACGTGATCCGCGGCGACGGCGCGGACAACTCGCGCGCCAGGATGGTCAAGGTCGCCATTGGCTTGGTGAGCGAGGCCAGATCGAAGGGGCTGTGTGGGCCGACCGCGCAGGCACCCTGATCAGACGGCCACGTCCGCACCCGACCCATGGCGACGCATGCCGTTTGGTCGGCGGGGGAAAGGACGGCGATGGCAATCGCAGATCCCACCCCCCGAGCCAGTGCGGAGGCTGCGATTGATTCAGCGGAGTCCAGAAGAGAGGTGAGCGGCGGTACGCTGTTGGGGGTGGCGGAGCGACGGGATCGCGTGGGCCCGTCCTGCAACGCACGCCGGGGCACGCATGCGGGGGCCAGCTCACCTCCATCGGCGTCGAGGCGGTATTCGAGGCCCAACTCGACGGGCACGCATGCGGCACCGTGGCCCACTGGTAGGTCACGACACGCCGGGACACCAAGGCGGCTGGCCCAGTCGGCGAGGACGGCGTCGAGGCGCTCTGGGTCGGTGCATCCAACGAATGTGCCCACGGCGAGGCCGGCGAGATCGTCGAGCACGCCTGCGGCAGCGAGCTGTGAGATCATTCGATCGATCCGATAGGCGGGCTCGCCGACGTCTTCAAGCAGGAGGATTGCGCCGCGCGCTTCTACCTGCTGCGGCGTCCCGCAGCAGGCCGCGAGGAGCGAGAGGTTGCCGCCGATAAGCGGCCCGAAGGCGACACCTGAAGCCAGGACACTGGGCTGCGCAGCGCGCAAGGCGACCGGTCGGCCCGGCGAAGCCAACCATTCCCGCACGGCCTGCTGAGAGGCGGCGTCGAGGCGCGGAAGCTGGGTGAGGACGGGAGCGTGCACCACGCGACCACCAGCGCGACGGCGACCAAGCAGGAGGGCGGTCGCGTCGCTGAGACCAAGCAGCGGTCGGTCCGGATGAACACCAAGAAGCTGCGGCCGCCCCATCGCGGCGAGGGTCCGCAAGGCACCTGTGCCACCGCGGCCGCACCAAACAGCGTCAACATCTGAGGCGAGAGCTGCGAGCAGATCGGCGGCGCGAGCGGCGTCGGTGGCGGCCAGGAAGGACAGCGAGGCGTCCGGCAGTGCCGACGGCTCAACGACCTCGACACCCGCTTCCCGCAACCAATCGACGCCAGCCTGCAGGTCAGCGGGCTGGTGGGGCGGCGAGCTGGGCAAGACGACGCGAACGGTACGGATCGGCTGGGGTGGTTGGCTGTGCATGGCGTCGTGTGACCTCAGCGGCGCTTGCAGGTGGGCGATGGGGCGTGGACATCGTCTCGGAGTGTGAGCGCCGCATGAGCCAAAGCGGCACGTCGCCCGCCATCCGTGAGCGCCCCCCCGAGGATGACCCCAAGGCGACGTGCCCGCCAGTTCTGTGCGCCCGACGTCGAACCTCGGCGCAGCAGACATGCGCCGATGGCGAGCGCGGCCCTGGCCGCGGTCCGACCGGTCGCGTCCCTGAGAATCACCCGGGATTGTGGCGATTCGTGGCGGCGAGACCGGGGACGGCCTTTCCAAGCCCGAGGCCGCCATGCTAGGCTCCGCGCCCCGGGGTCGAATTGCCGCGCAAGTCATTGAGAAAAGAGACCTTTGTTGGCGGGACGGCTGCCTGCGCGGAAGGGACGGAAGGATGACTGAGTCCACTGGCGTCGACATGCCGCTCGTCCAGATCCTCACGCCGGACGGTACGG
>CALGHC010000230.1 GCA_937915965.1 uncultured Myxococcales bacterium | reverse complement strand
GCGAGGTTCAGGCCCCCTGGCTGATGTCGAAGCGCGTTCGCCTGACGTCATCGTTCTGGTGGACCGCTACTACCAGACCTATCGCAAACCGGTCGATGCGCCTCACACCGGTCGCGTCTTCAACGACCGCACCGCGGCGCGCTCGCGCGACGCCAGCGCCCGCGGCCACTTCGACGCGCTGCTGGGCGGCTCGAGCCGATGGCAGGTGATCTACGAGGCGGTCGCGCGCCCGCTGACGCTCGCTGGCATCGCCGCCACCGCGTTGCCGCCGTACGAGATCCACAACTCTCTCTCGCCGCGTCTGACGATCCTGGCTCGCACCGACTGGTCGCCGCGTTCGTGGCGGCCCGGCTCCCTGCCAAGCAGCGCGCCGCGCTGAAGGCGCGATCGGTCCATCAGGGCTGTGCGGATCCGGACGGTTGCCACATCGGTCCGCTCACCGGGAAGACGTTGCGTCCGGCCACCGGGTTGATGATCAGGGCGAACGCGATCCACAGCGCGATCAGAGCGAGCGCGACCGTGGCGCAGGCGATGACCAGATCCATGCCGGGGACCGCGAGCGTGCCCTTCAGGATGCGCGCGATGAAGAGCAGATCGATGTCCGCGAGAAAGACGAAGAGGACCTTCGAGAAGTAGCCAAAACCCCAGGTCATCACCAAGAAGACCGCCAGGAAGCAGACGTCGACGGCGAGCACGACGGCGTGATCGGGAACCTGGCCTGCGGCGAGCTGCTCGAGCGCCCACCAGTTGATGATCCAGTTGAATGAAAAGGCCGTGAAGAGAGTGCCGCCGTACAGGTTCTTGTTGGCGAGGTTGATCAGGCCTGCGATCAGCTGACCACCACCGCCGAAGGCCAGGCAGAAGACGGCAGCGGTGTGCAAAGCCGCCGGGGTCACGCTCCAGCCGAAAGCGATCGGCACCAGCGCGGCGCAGCCCACGGCGAGGCCGATCAGACCCAACGCGGTTGGATCAGCGAAAGGCGGGACCGGCAGCACGGCCTGCACGGACGCCGCCTGCTGCATGAGCGGCTCGTGCGGCGGGTGCGGCTCGTGCGGCGCGCCCTGTTCGGGTTCGACGGTCTGGGACATGGCGGCTCCTCGAGCGGCGCGGCGAGGCGGCCGCGCGGCGGAGGCTGCCTACACCGGCAGGCGACGTCGATCAAGATCGGATCGGCCGGCGCGCTGAGGCGACCACGCGATCATCAGCAACGATCGTCAGCCACGATCCTCAGCCACGATCCTCAGCCACGATCCTCAGCCACGATCCTCAGCCACGATCGTCGGTTAGAGGGAGCTACTTCGCCAACGCTGCGTTGACCGCCGCGTGGCGCCCCTCTACGTGGGCGACCAGGGCGGCGACCGACGCCGCGAACGCGGCCTGCGATGAGAGCTGCGTGAACGGCGCCACCTCTTGCGCGACATGCGGCGCGATCAGCGCGTGCAGCGCCTCGGCGCGGGCATGCAGCGGCGCCACCTCAAAGAGGCCGTGCAGCGCCGTCTCGAGGAGCTCCAGGTAGCGGCTGCGATACACCGCATCGTCGAGCAGCACGCGGATCAACGGCCACGAGTTGCCGACCTCGTCGTGAAGGACCGTGCCGGGCGTCGAGCCGCCGGCGCCTCCAGGCACGTTGTCGCGAAAGCCGAGGGCCTCGTTGTGGTCCCACGGCACCCACGTCAGCCGGCCGCCGTCGGCGGGCACGCCGTAGAGGTAGTAGTTGTGGGCGATCACGCCGTAGACATCCCAGTTCACCATCGCGCTGTTGACCGCGAGCCAGGCAAGGAACCCGTCGACATCGAGCGCCGCCTCGAGCCCGTCGCGCCACCCGGGTGCATCGGTGGCGTCGGCGTGCAGCGCGGCGATGGCCGCCTCGACGTCGCTCCAGTCGGCTTCCTTGCTGTTGTTCTTCTTCTCGAATCCGGCGGCGTCAAACTTGGTCCAGCTGGCTCCGCTGCCGTCGGGTTTGTAGAGGTTGCCGCCGCCGTCGCCGTACAGCCGGTCCATCATTGCGTCGCTGACGTCCTCGATCGCGACGTACAGGCCCGCAAAGAACGCCCCCTTGCCGTCGTCGATGTCCAGCTCGACGCGCATGAACGCGGTACGCGCGGCGGGCAGGCCCCTATCGGCGAGGATCTCGTTGGCGAGCACGTCGTGCAGGAGCGAGTCGTCGCCGAATCCGGGCGCAAAGGTAAGCTTCTTGAAGCCATGTATCCGTTGATTCTTCGTGGCCGGCCAGTCGTCTTCGAACTTGTCGAAGGTGATACGAAACGGCATCTTCGCGATGCCATTCTTCCACGAGAACGACAGCGACGAGTTGCCCTTGTAGCGAATGCCGGCGTGGTCCAGGTGGACACCGTCGAGCTCGACCGAGACTTCGACCCACAGCGGGTCCCCGTCGACCAGATCGCCACCACCACCCGGTCCGCCGCC
>CALGHC010000229.1 GCA_937915965.1 uncultured Myxococcales bacterium | reverse complement strand
CTCATGCGTAACCATGTCGTAGCGGTACACGAAGCGGCTCGTGGAGGTCCGATACAGCTTGCCGTCGTAGATCGCGATGCCGTAGCAGTTACCACCGTTCAAGTCGCCAACCACGTCGAACTCTTTATCCGTCCGCTGCGCGCCGTTGCTGCGGTTGAAGGCGTAGACGTGCCGATCGCCGTCGTAGCGCATCGTGTAGACGTAGTTTGCGTCGATCGCCATGCCGCCGTAGTAGGTCGTGGCGTACGGGCTAGTCCACACCTTCGTGTTCGTCTTGGCCTTCAGGCGGTAGACCCGCGAGTAGGTCGAGCTGCCGCTGTAGACGCCGGCGTAGTAGTCGGTGTGCACCTTGTCGCCCGCGATCTGGCGCACGTACTGCAGCCCGCTGTTGAAGCTACCGAGGTACTTCGCGTTCTGGTCGTAGCGGTACACCTGCGTCGCGTTAGCGCTGTTCCACTCGGGATACCAGTACTCGCTGTAGCCGGCGTGGAAGCCGCCGCCGTAGCTGTATGTGTCGATACCCGCGACGGTGTTCACGCCCGCGCTGCCCGACGCGACCGTGGCCGGCAACGTCACGCACTGGCCGTTGTCAGAGCTGTCGTAGGTGCAGAACTCCCGAATGTCGGGCTGGAACGACGTACCGTAGTGGCTCGTGCCCATGTACAGCGTCAATCCGTCGTACTTCTGGGTCGTGAGGTCATAGCGCTCGACATAGCCGCTGCTCGACGCACGGTACAGCTTGGTGCCAATCACCGCGGCGCCGCCATACATCGTGTCGGACATGTAGCTGCCGCCCGTCAGGCCGAACGAGCTCACCACGGAGCCGTTCGACTTGTTGAGCTTGTACATGTAGTTGCTGCCGTGACGAATACCGTAGACGTAGTTGCCCTCCGTCGCGACGGCGCCAGCGTAGTAGCCGATGCTGCGATCCCACAACGTCTTGCGCAGCATGCCGTCGTGCTTGCGGATGGTGTAGTACTGCCAGTTGGCCGAGTACCAGTCGTCGTTGGTGGTCTCGCCAGTCAAGTCCATCATATACGTACGACCACTATCAAACTGACCGACGTAGTTGCGGTTCTGGTCGTAACGGTAGACGCGCTCGCCCGCCCAGCTCGGCTTCCAGTGCTCTTTGTAGTACGGGTGGTAGCCCATGCCGTGGCTGTGGTTATAGCTGGAGATCTGCACCGAGCTCGAGTCACCATAGAGCAGCGGTGTGTCCTTGCCGGTCTGGTCGGTCATGTCGTAGCAGTACACCGAGGAGTTGTTCGCCGAGACGCACATCTGCCCATTGCGGAACGCCATGTTGTACACGGGCACCGCCGCGCGGAACGAGATGCCGCGCGCAGCGCCGGTGAACTTATTGAACGTCCGGATGTAGTTGCCACTCGAGCCACGGATCAAGGAGTCACCAATGACCGCCAAGCCGCCGTACAGCGTGGAGCCGGCCCAGCCCGACAAACCATAGGATCGCTCCACCCCACCGGTGTTTCGATCCAGGACCCACACCGTGCTGTTGTTGTGCCGCATGACGAAGCAGTTCTTCGTGTCGCAGGCGATGCCGCCCATGTAGTAGCCGTGGTAGTAGTTCCACTTGATGGTCTTGTTCGCGTTGTAACCACGGGCGTAGTAGTAGCCCCAGTTCGCGGTGTAGAACGTGCCGTCTGGCTCGCCCCAGAGCTGCATCATCTGGCTGTAGGGCAGGCCGAAGGCGCCGAGGTAGCTGCCGCTGTCGTTGTAGCGGTAGATGGTCGCCCCAGCCCATTCCGGGTACCAGAACTCCTTCTGCTGCGGCATGTAGCCACCGCCGTGCGAGCGGGTGTTCATGTTGTAGTACTTCGCATACGTGTATGCGCTGTTGCCGGACGAGTAGGTGTTCGGCGAGTACGTCGTGTTGTTCGACGGCAGCGTGTAGCAGTACAGGTAGTCGTCCGTGCCACTGCTGGTGAAACAGGCGTGCTTGCCATCCCATGTGGTGGTGTAGATCGACGTGTGGGTCTGGAAGTAGAGGTTGTCGAACTTGCCGTTCATCTGGTAGCGGCCGACGTAGTTGTTCGACGTCGCACGATACAAACGGCTGTTATGGTAGAACAATCCGCCGTACAAGCTGTTGGTGTACCAGCCGCTCAAGTTGAACGTGCTCACGATGGCGCCGTTGGTCTTGTTGAGCTTCCACATCGCCGTGCCAGAGTTCCGAGCTGCGTAGACGTAGGTGCCGTCCGTCGCCACGCCACCAGCGGTGCTGCCGATGTTACGCGACCAGGTCGGGCTCTGGTTCTTGATGCCGTCACGCCGCGTGATGGTGTTGTAGCCCCAGTTCGCCGAGTACCAGTAGTCGCCGACGCGGTCGCCGTTGACCTGCATCATCTGTGACTGTCCTGAGTCAAACGATCCGATGTATTTGCGGCTCGCCGTGTAGCGGTAGACGTTCGGACTCGACCAGCTCGGGTACCAGTACTCCTTGCGGTAGTGATGGTAGCCGGCGCCATGGCTGCGATTCGCGACGTGCTGGGTCTCGATGGTGTAGCTCTCATTCGACGCGGGCAACGCGTAGCAGGTGGTCATGCCGTTGTAGGCCGCAGAGCACATCCGGTCGCTCGTCGCCGCGACCGCGTGTCCTGCCTGCGTCATCTTGATGCGAACGGCCTCCACGGCGCCCTTCGTGCCCGAGGCGAAGTTGTGGCGATAGAGCCACGCGCTGTCACTCGTGCGGTAGAAGTGCCCGCCGATGATGCCGATGCCATAGGTGCTGCCCGTGTAGGTGCTGAGGTTGAATTGCTTGCTCGTGTCGCGCACACCGTTGGTCGCGTTGAACGCATACACCGTGCCGCTGTTGTAGCGCATGGCGTACACCGTGCCGGCGTCGTAGGCCACGCCGCTCAGGTAACTCGTCGACGAGCTGCTGCTCCACTTCTTGGTGCTGGTCAGCCCCGACATGCGCACGACGCCGCCGCTACTTGAGCTGTTGTACACCGCAGCGAACCAATCGTCGGTCAGTCCGTCGTTGGTGATCTGACGGATGTAGGCCAGCCCGCTCTTGAAGTTCCCGGTCGGCGTGTAGGGCGCGGCCACCTCGTAGCGGTACACCGTCGTGTTGCTGGCTGCGTACTCTGGGTACCAGAACTCCTTGCGCTTAGCGTGGTAACCGCCGCCGTAGCTCTTGTGATCCAGGCCGATGGTGACGGGAGTCAGGCCGTCTTTCGAGACCAGCTCGTCGCCGCACTTCGGCGCGCTCTCCGGGGACTTCGGACAGACCGTGTTGTCGATGACCACCTTGGCTTCGTCGCAGTAGCCATCGCCATCGTCGTCACACCCCTCATCCGTCTTACCGTTGCAGTTGTTGTCCTTGTTGTCGCACAGCTCGGCGGCGATCCCGTTGTAGATGGCAGGGTTGGTGTCGTCACAATCGCCGGTCACCGTGGCGGTGTACTTCCCTTCCGGCAAACACATGCACTGGAACGCTGTTCCGCCGTACTTATCGGCGTCGGCGTCGATGTAGAACTTCGTGCAGCCCTCGGAGTTGATATCGCTGGTCTTGCCATCGCAGTTATCATCACCTGGGGTCGCGCAGGACTCCTTGGCCGCTGGGTTGATGACGTTCGACGAGTCGTCACAGTCGTTCCCGCCAGCGGGGCACGTTGACGGGAACTTGCATGCGTCGCAGCCCGTGCTCTTCACCGCGGCGGCGCATTTTGCGTCCCATCCAGCCGTGCAGCAGTAGCCATAGCCCGGTTTGGCGCACAGACAGCTCTGAATCGTCGTCACCGAGCAGCCGGTGCCCACGTGTCCGCTGCAGCAGTTTCCGAAGGGCAGTTTTGCGGTCGACGAGCAGTAGTTGTCGTTGTCGTTGTCGCAGCCTTCGTCAACTTGGCTGTTGCAGTTGTTGTCCTTGTCGTCACACGTCTCGGTCTCGGCCGGGTTGATGGTCTTGTCGGTATCGACGCAGTCGTCGCCCGTCTTGCAGTTGTACTCGCCAAGATCGTAGCAGTAGACCGACGAAGAGTTCGCCGAGTAACACAGCTGCGTGCCCGTGAAGGCGGCGTTGTAGATGTTCGGCGCCACCTGGAACTTCATACCGTCATGCAGACCCTGAAGGTCGTAGCGGTAGACCCACTGGTCGGAGGTGCCTCGGTAGAGCTTGCCCTTGTGAACCGCCAAGCCGCCGTAGAGCGTGCCAGTGTACGCGCTCAGGTTGAACGTGCGACTCAACTGCCCGGTCTTGCGAGCCAGAACGTAGACCCCGTTCCCACTTTGGCGCATGCCGTACACAAAGTTGTCATCGACTGCCACGCCGCCGGCGGTGCTGCCGATACTGTAGCTCCACGTCGGGCCACCACTCTTCATGCCCTCAAAGCGGTCGATTGTGTTGTAGTAGCCGCTGGCGGAATACCAAGCATCCTCAATCAGATCGCCTTGCAGGCCAAAGTTGTAACTACGACCACCGGTGAATGCGCCCAGGTACTTGTAGGTGACGTCGTAGCGATACACCGAGGTGCCAGCCCACTGCTGGTACCAGAACTCTTTGCGGAAGGGATGGAAACCGCCGCCGTGGCTGCGGGTGTCCATATTGACGACGGTGCCGGTGAAGGTTGGCGTCGACACGGTGCAGCCCGGTCCAGCCAGCGTGCCGGTCTTCGGACACGAGACGTTGTCCGTGATCAACATCCCGCTCGCGCAGAAACCGTCGCCGTCCGCATCACAGCCCTTATCGATGGTGCCGGTGCAGGTGTTGTCCACGCCATCGCAGATCTCAATCGCGTTCGGGTTGATCGTCGCGTTGGTGTCGTCGCAGTCGCCACCAACGAGCGCAGAGGCCCCGGCGTCCTGCGAGCACATGCACTTCTTCGTGCCAGCGCCGAAGCCATCCTTGTCTTCGTCCGGGTAGAACTCTTTGCAGTTCGTGGCGCCCTCTTCGTTGGTCAAGCCATTGCAGTTGTCGTCAGCGACCGTGGTGCAGGACTCCTTCATGCCCGGATGCACCAACTTGTTGGTGTCATCACAGTCGCCGCCGCCCTTCGGACACGCGATGCTCGGAGCCTGCGTACCCGTGCAGTAGCCGTCGCCGTCGCCGTCGTTGCAGTTCTCGTCCACGCCGCCAGCGCAGTTGTTGTCCAACTTGTCGCCGCACACTTCGGTGGCGCCGGGGTTCACCTTGTCACTCTCGTCGTCACAGTCGCCGGCGCCCTTCGGGCAGATCGCCGGTGTACCCACCACCGCCTTTGTGGTCGTGCAGTAGTCGTCGTTGTCGTTGTCGCAGCCGGTGTCGACCTGACCATCGCAGTCGTTGTCGGCCCCGTCACAGATCTCCGACTTGCCTGGGTACACCGCGCTGTTCGTGTCGTCGCAGTCACCGCTGCCCTTGCTGCAGACCGCCGGGGTACCGACGATCGTCGCGCCCTTCTTGCAGTACCCGTCACCGTCGCCATCACAACCGTCGTCTTTCTTGCCGTCGCAGTTGTTGTCCTTGTCGTCGCAGACCTCCTCAGCGCTCGGGCTGATGGCCTTGTTGGTATCGTCGCAGTCGTCGCCGTTGCCGTTGTTGACCTTGCCCAGCTTGCAGACGTAGCAGTACTGCACGGTCGGTGAAACGAGGCTCCACGTACCGTCCGCCAACATCACTAGGCCATCATTGGTGGCCGTGTTGTTCGCCGCGCCGCCGTTCCAGTTGGTGTAGTTGAACGGCGTGCCTGCCGACCACTTGAACACACCCTCGGTTGCCGAGTCATCGGCGCCGGTCCATGCGATGGCCGTCGAGCCACAGCCCTTTGTGATGGCCGCGCGAACGGTCGTGTTCTCCTGCGATCCGTTGATGGAGGTCAGCTTGCCACCCAGCACGCCACACGAGAGCTCGCTCGAGGCCTGCGTCTTCTTCGTCGGGAAGGCCTGGTAGCAGATGTTGTTCAACGTCACGCCGTTACACACCGGCGTGCTCTTGATGCAGGTCGCCTTCGTGGTCATGAGCATCTTTGACGAGCAGTGGTCGTCCCCGTCCACGTCGCAGCCCTCGTCGATCTTGCCGTTGCAGTTGTTGTCCTCCGCGTCGCAGATCTCCGTGCCGCCGGGTTTCACGGTGTTGTCGTTGTCGTTGCAGTCGCCGGTCAGCGTCGTCAGGAAGTCGCCCTCCGCCACGCACTGGCACTGCACCGTGCCGCCGCCGTAGCCATCTTTGTCGACGTCTTTGTAGAACTTGATGCAGTTCGTCGCGTTGACCTCGTTGATGCTGCCGTTGCAGTTGTTGTCGAGCCCATCGCCGCAGACCTCGACGGCGTTCGGGTTGATGCTGGCCTTGGTGTCGTCGCAATCGCCCGCCTTTGTCGCGTTAAAGTTGCCTTCCGGCGTGCACAAGCACTGCGAGACGCTGACGCCGAAGCCGTCCTTGTCGCCGTCGTAGTAGTACGTGGTGCAGCTGGCCGCGTCGTTGCTGTTGAGCGAGTTGTCGCAGTTCTCGTCGATCAGGTTGCCGCAGATCTCCTTGGCGCCCGGGTTGATGGCCTTGACCTTGTCGTCGCAGTCACCACCGCCGTTCTTGCAGATGGCTGGCGTCCCAATCGTGATCATCCCCGTGTCGCAGTAGCCGTCTCCGTCGTCGTCGCAGCCCTCGTCGACCGTGCCGTTGCAGTTGTTGTCGACGCCGTCGCACAGCTCAGCGATGCCGCCGTTGATCAGGTAGTTCGCGTCGTCGCAGTCGCCCGACTTCGTCGCCTTGTAGTCGCCCAGCTTGATGCACATGCACTTGGGCAGCGTGCCGTTCTTGCCGTAGGCGTCGCTGTCTTTGTCGAGGTAGAAGTTGGTGCACTGGTCCGCGTCGACGTCGTTGTACGAGCCGTTGCAGTTCTCATCGACCGTGTTGCCGCACACCTCGGGTTTACCGGGGTTGATCTGCGCCTGGTCGTCGTTGCAGTCGCCGCCGCCCTTGCTGCAGGTCGAGGGGGTTCCGACGATCTTGAGGTTGCTGTCGCAGTAGTCGTCATTGTCGTCGTCGCAACCTTCGTCGGTCGTCCCGTCGCAGTCATTGTCCGCGTTGTCGCAGATCTCAACGCCGGATTTTGAGACGTTCGGATCCTTGTCGTTGCAGTCTCCGCCGCCCTTCTTGCAGACGTTGGGGAACCCAACCGTCGTCATCGCCTTGTCGCAGTAGTCGTCACCGTCCTTGTTGCAGCCCTCGTCCACCGCGCCGTTGCAGTTATCGTCGACGTCGTTGCAGATCTCCGCGCCGCCCGGATTCACGGCCTTCACCGAGTCGTTGCAGTCGTCTTTCTTGATCGCGGTGTAGCCATTCGCGCCCTGGCAGAGACACTTGTTGATCGCCAAGCCGTAGCCGTCCTTGTCGTTGTCCAGGTAGTAGATCTTACAGCCCGTGGCGTTCTCATCGTCGATGACGTTGTTGCAGTCGTTGTCGACGCCGTCACACGTCTCGGTCGCGCCGGGCTTGATGTTCGCGTTGTTGTCGACGCAGTCGCCGCTCGCCTTCGCGCGGAAGAAACCCTCGGCGACACACAGGCACTTCTTGGCCGTGATGCCATAGGCGTCGTTGTCCGCGTCAAAGTAGAAGTTCAGGCAGCCGGCGGCGTTCTCGTCGTTCTGGCTGCCATCACAGTCGTCGTCGATCTTGTTGTTGCAGACCTCGACGGCGCCGGGATGCACGTCGAAGTTGAAGTCATCACAGTCGTCGGTGCCCTTGCTGCAGACCTTGCCAGGTGGGCTGCCGATCTTGTGGGCGCTGTCGCAGTAGCCGTCTTTGTCGTCGTCGCAGCCGTTGTCGACGACGCCGTTGCAGTCGTCGTCCTTGTCGTCGCAGGTCTCGCTCGCCTTGCCCTTGTAGATCGTGGCGTTGTTGTCGTCGCAGTCACCGCCGCCGTTCTTGCAGATCGCGGGCGTGCCCACCATCACCAAGTTCGCGTCGCAGTAGCCGTCGCCGTCGTCGTCGCAACCCTCGTCGGTCTTGCCGTCGCAGTTGTTGTCCTTCCCGTCGCAGATCTCGACCACACCGGGCTTGATCGTCGCTGAGGTGTCGTCGCAATCGCCTGATTTTGTCGTCTTATAGGAGCCGGTGGCCGCGCAGAAGCACTTCGGCGTACCGGTACCGTACGTATCCGAGTCCGCGTCCGTGTAGAACTTGATGCAGTAGACAGCGTTCTCGTCGTTCTGCGAGCCGTCGCAGTTGTTGTCCTTGCCGTCGCCGCAGACCTCAGCCTTGCCCGGGTTGATCGCCGCGTCGTCGTCGGCGCAGTCGCCGCCACCGTTGCCGCAGATTTTGGGAGTCCCGACGATGGTGAAACCAGCTTCGCAATACTTGTCGCCGTCGTCATCGCAGCCCTCGTCGGCCGCGCCGCTGCAGTTGTCGTCCAGGTCGTTGCAGATCTCAGCGACTCCCGGGTTCACCTTGGCGTTGTTGTCTTGGCAGTCGCCGGGGTTGATCGCGTCGAACGGCGCCTTGCCAGTGCACAGGCACTGACTGGCGTTGGTGCCCCACAGATCCTTGTCGCCGTCGTAGAAGAAGGGCTTGCAGCCAACCGCGCCCACGTCGTTCGTGCTGCCATTGCAGTTGTCGTCGTCGGCCGTCGCGCAGTCTTCCTTCACACCAGGATTGACCTTGATCTTAAGGTCGTTGCAGTCGCCGCCGCCCAGGACACAGGACTTCGGCTTGCCCACGACGATCATTGTGCTGTCGCAGTAGGTGTCGCCGTCGTCGTCGCAACCCTCGTCGGTCTTGCCGTCCGAGTCGTTGTCCTGATCGTCGCAGATCTCCTTGCCTTCCGGGTTGATCTTGTTGTCCGTATCCACCGTGTCGCCGCCGCCCTTGGGGCACGCCTTGATGCCCGTCTGGGTGTTGTCAAACACGAGGTTGACGTCGCAGTAGCCATCGCCGTCGTCGTCGCAGCCCTCATCCACCACGCCGTCGCAGTCGTCGTCAGCGTTGTTGCAGCTCTCCGTCGCTCCCGGGTTGATGGGCTGCACCGAGTCGTCGCAGTCACCTGGCTTGGTGGACTTGAACACGCCATCCGCCGTGCAGATGCACTTGAACGGCGTCGTGCCCCAGTCGTCCGAGTCCTGGTCGGTGTAGAAGTTCTTGCAACCGGTGGCGTTCAAATCGTTGTTCGAGCCGCTGCAGTTGTCGTCCGCGCTGGTGCTGCAAAGCTCCGTCGCGCCCGGATTAATGGTCTTGTCGGCGTCATTGCAGTCGCCGCCCTTGGTCGCTTTGAACGCGCCGGAGGCGGTACACAAGCACTTCGCGGCGCCCTTGCCATAGCCGTCGCCGTCGAGATCGGCATAGAAGTTCGTGCAGCCGGAGGCGTTCTCCTCGTCCTGCTGACCATCGCAGTTGTCGTCCTTGCCGTTGTTGCAGATCTCCGCCGCCTTCGGGTTGACGGTGCCATCCGCGTCCGCACAGTCATCTCCGTTGATGGCGCTATCGTCCGTTGGCAGCTTTGACTTGATGCACTTCGCCGACTTCTTCACCTTCGCGTTCAGGGCGCAGAAGCCGTCGCCGTCGGCGTCGCAGTCCTCGTCGATCTCGCTGTCGCAATCGTTGTCGATACCGTCACAGACCTCGCCGCAGCTGGCATGACCACAGCAGGACGCCCAATCGTCGCAGTCGGTCTTGCCGTTGTTGTTGTTGTCGATGCCGTCGGTGCAGATCTCGCCGCTGGTGCAGTCGAAGGTCAGATCGAACTTCGCCGTGTCGGTCGCGCCGACCGCGTCGACAACGATGTAGTACTTCGTGCCCGCAGCGGCGGGGAACGCCACCGAGGCCTTACCGCTCGCCACGTTGCCGTACGCCAAGCAGCTCGAGGGGTCGCAGCCCTTCGCCGTCTCTTTCAAGACAAACACCTTCGCCTTGTCGCTGCTCACGTTCGTCAGCGTCAGCACGACCGGCACGCTCTTGGCGCTGCTGAAGGTGTACGCGATCTCTTTGCCGCTCAGCGTCACGCCCGCGGCGCACTTGTAGCTCGTGACGATGTTGGTCGCCTCTGAGCCGTTCGTCACGAGGCCAGTCGGCTTGTCGCCGCACGTAAACGCCGTCTGAGCGCTGCACAGGCACGTGTTGTTGTGCGCGCAGGTGCCCGCGCTACACGCGTCGATCGTGCAGCCGTCGCCGTCATTGCACTGCGCGTCGGAGGTGCAGTCCTTAAAACCGTTGTCGAAGAACCCAAAGATGAGCTTCATCAGATCGTCGGGCGTGTCCGTCGACGACGTCACGCCACCAAACAGAATCGACGAGGCGATGGTCCGGTACTTGGCGATGGTGTTGTCGTGGGCGACGTGGACCCAGAACTTCTCGATGCCGCTGTTGCGCAGCAGGTTGCCAGTGCGCTGCACGCTCAACTTGCCGGCGATCTGGTCGTTGAGGTTGTTCCAGGTAAAGCCCTGCTGGTAGGCCCACTTGTAGTTCTTATTCGTCGCCACGTCGGCGTAGGACATGAAGCCGTCGAGCGGCCCCGTCACGCCGTTGGACGCCGAATCGAGCACGCCGGTGACCTTGAAGAAGCTGTGCAACGTCGTGGCGGAGTCGAACGCCCAGGTGTCGCCACCCTCGATGTAGATGCGGCCGCCGCCGGAGAGGTAGAGCTTGAGCCCATCCACCTCGGAGTCCTTCAGCACGTGGTTGTCGGGGAAGACGCCCAGCAAGATGAAGATGGCGTCAAAGCTACCGAGCTTCTTGTACAGCCCCAGATCGGAAGCGACCTGCACCTGCTTGCCGAGCTTCTTGATCGCGTTGTAGACCGGCGTCGCGTTGCTCGTCGGCACCTCGCTCGGCTTCCACACCAAGACGCCGCCTTCGTAGCTGACGGTGATTTTGAAGGTGCACAGCTTATAGAGGAAGCCGTCTGTGACCTTGATCGTCACCTCATGCTCGCCGATGTCGGTCGGCTGCGGCGTCAGCGTCAGTGACGAGTTCCACGACGCGTCGATCCAGTAGTACAGCGCCGACGAGATGCTCACGAACGCAGGCGCCTTGACGAGCTGAAAGCTGATGATGTCGCTGAGATCGGCGTCCTTGGCTTTGACGGGGATCGTCTGAGTCGTGCCGGCGAGCACAGTCTGGTTGGCCGGGCAGCTCGTGAACGCGGGCACGGAGCCCTTCGCCACGCAGAAGTTGTCGACTCCGAAGCGGGTCAAGTTGTAGGTGCTGCCGCCGCTCACGCAGACGGCCAAGCGCAAGCCGTTGGAGCCCGAGAGCTCCGGCGGCAACTTCACAGACATGGTCTCCGCGGCGATGTCCTTCGCTGGCGTCACCGTGTCGATCAACACGCCCTTGGTCCAATCCGCGCTGGCGCCGTCGAGGCTACCGAGCACGCGGATGGTGGAGTCACCGCTGTTCTTGATGAACTCGCGATCGAGCTGGATGGTGATGGTCGTCGCGCCAGCAGCCTGGAAAATCGGCGATTGCAGACAGGTGTCGTAGTCGACCTTGATCGGCGACCACGTGAAGCGCGCGTACTTGTCAGGACCGAGACCGCCGTCGGTGCCGACCGCCCAGTTGGTGGCGGCGGTGCCCTTCACGTCGGCCGGATTCCAGCCCATGAGCTTGAGGTCGCTGCTCTCTGAGAAGTCCTGGCAGTAGTTCAGCTCGAATGTGCAGACCGCTTTCGCCTCGGCGACACAGGACCGCGAGCCGTCGGGCTGGGTCTTGCACTTGCCGACCTTGCACTGGCTCGTCAGATCGGCGCAGTCGTACTGCTCATTCTCAACCGAGCAGCACAGCCCGCCGTTGCCGGTGCTCTCGAAGCTGACGCACTGATCAAAGATGCAGTAGTCCTTGGTGCAGGCGTTGCCATCGGAGCAGTCGAACGCGTCGGTGCAGCAGCCCTGAATCGCCGGGTGGCTGCAGGCGCCCGCCACGCACTTGTCTTGGGTGCACTTGTTCTTGTCATCGCACTGCGTGTCCGCTGTGCACTCGCACTCGGCCTTCTGAGCGAAGTCGCACGTACCCTGGCCGCCAACGATGTTCTTGCAGGTGTCGACCGTGCAGTCCCAACCGTCGTCGCAGCCGCTGTCCGCGACGCAGCAGCCACCCTTGGGTGACGCGTGTCGGCACGAGTTGTTGAGGCAGTAGTCGATCGTGCAGGGGTTCTTGTCGTCGCACGCCGTGAGCGCGTCTTTGTCATCCTTGCAGCAGTCCGCAATCGGGGTGAATTTGCAGGCGTTGTCGGTGCACGCGTCCGCGGTACACGGGTTGCCATCGCTGCACTGGTCATTGAACTCGCAGCACGCGGCCTTTGGCACGAACTTGCACGCGCCACACGCGCCAGCGCTGGCGTCACAGCTGTCGGTGGTGCAAGGCTTGCCATCATTGCAGTCAGCGTCTTTGACGCACTTGCTCAGGTCCGCCTTGAAGGTGCACTTGTTGTCGGTGCCGCAGAAATCGAGCGTCTCGCATTTGCCGTCCGAACAGTCTTCCGCCGTGTTACAGCAGGCTGTGTCGCCGTTGTCGACGAACTTGCAGTCGTTGCTGCTGGTGTCGCAGCTGTCCACCGTGCACGCCAGGCCGTCGGAGCAGTCCGCGGATGAGTCGCAGCAGTTCGGCTTGAACTTGTCCTTGATACCGATACAGGCGTTATTGATGCACTTATCACCGGTACACACCTTGCCGTCGTCGCAGTTCGTGTCCACATCGCAGCAGGTGCTCCACTTCTTGGGGTAGCTGCAGAGGTGGTTGGCTTGGTCGCAGGTGTCCCAGGTGCAGAACAGCCCGTCATCGCAGTCGACGACGGTATTGCAGCAGCCGGCGGTCTTGGTGTGCTTACACTGACCGTTCTTGGCGTCTGGGTTGTCGGTGATGCACTTGTCTGCGGTACACAGATTCGAGTCGTCACACTCCTTGTCGTTCGCACAACAGCCCGGAATTTGGATGTTGTAGCACTGGTTTCCTTCGCAGTAGTCCCACGTGCACTCGTCGCCGTCTTGGCACTCCTCGGTCTGCTTGAAGGTGTCACAGCAGTTGGGCTTGGACGCGTCCTTGGTGTGGCTGCACTTCTTCCAGCCGTCGTCTTGGGGCTGGTCGCACGTGTCGATCGTGCAGTAGTTGGCGTCGTCGCACTTCGTGTTCGTGCCGGTGCTGCAGCAGTCGGGGCGGAACTTGTTCAGATCAAAACGACACTCGTAGTCCACGCACTTGCCGAGCAGGCAGGTGTCGGTGGTCGAACACTCGGTGTCCTGGCAGCAGGAGCCGACCGGCTGCACATGCTTGCATTTGCCCGTCGCCACGTCGCAGGTGTCGACCGTGCAGCCCTTGCCGTCGTCGCACTCAATGTCCGCGGAGATGCAGCATTCCTTGTCGGTCTTCACGTGCTTGCACACACCTTTCACGCCGCTTTGATCGCAGGTGTCGGCCGTGCAGTTGTTCTTGTCGTCGCAGTCGCCGTCTTTGAGGCAGACCGTGCACTGAGACGCCGCCGTGTTCGGGTCCTTGCAGACCTCTCCAGCGAGGCAGTTATCGTCAGAGGTGCAACAAAACTGAGTCATTTCGAACTTGCACTTCAGGCCGATGCACCACGCGATCGAGCAAGCCAAGCCGTCGTCACACTGGTCGGAGACCTGGCACGGGTGGGTGATGACGACCAAGCGCTTGGCGGTGGCCTCTTTGTTGGTGAGCTCTGTGCCGGTGTTGTCGACGAGGACGCACGACAGCGTGCGGTAGCCCATCTTGATGCCGACGAAGGTGTAACTGTTGCCGGTGGTTGCGCCGACGAGTTTGCCGTCGAGGTAGCAGTTGATCTTGCCGGGGGTGAAGTTCTGCGTGGTGAACTTGAACTCGACGTCCTGCTGACCGCCCGTGGCGATCAGCCACTCCTGATCAGGCAACGGCGCGGTGACGGTGATCGTCGGTTCACCGAGATTGAACGTCTCAACGCCGAAAGACGCGTCAACGCCGGAGGCATAGTCCGCCAGCAACCCGGCAGCCGGAGTCGGCTGAGGTTCTTCGGCGCACGCAGCAAACCCGAACAGGACTGCGAGCAGCCCCAGTTGGATCACGCGTTTGTTGTGCTGATGCCGCATTCCAATCCTCCTAACGACAGGCCTCGGCGGATCTACAGACCTTCGCGTACCTATTCGGGGGATCTGGTTCCGACTCACACCTAAAAGACTTCACTCGACCAGGCCTGGGGTGCCCTGTTGGGCTCTCGCCCGGTGGTCTCGAAGCTCTCGCTTCAGGGCCACTTTTGCTTTGGTCGACTGCGTCTCCAGCGTTGCGAGGTAGGAAGGGTGCTTGCGGAACCGGTGTGCCTTCAATTCCATGGGGGACGGAGAAAGAAGGCCCTCAGTAACAAAACGTAGCAAAGCAAGGGCTTGAAGGCAAGCAGATGCTGCATGGTTCGGATCCGCCCGGAATCGCCCCTAAATCCAAGACCTCGCGTCTTTTCGCGGGCCTTCAGCGCGCCGCGAGACGCCAAGCGCTGACAAGTTCCTGGACGATCGCTGACAAATCTGACGATCGTCCGGCGGCCCTGAGGTCGACATAGCCCCGACCTCTGTGTCCACAAAGGACCAAAGTCGCGCTGAGCGCTGGGTCGATTGCGCAGTTGAGCGCGAGACCGTGCCGGGCGACGCCACCTTGGTGACGCAGCCCGACGCTAGCCAGCTTCTGCCCATCCAACCACAGCCCGGTGTCGAGGCCCGCGCCGCGCTCGGGTTGCAAGCCGTGGGACCGCGCGACGGCGGCGGCGCCGTCCAGCAACGTGTCGACCAGCTCGGTCAGCTGCAGGCGCGTGCAGGGCACCGCGATGAGCGCCACGAGTTGGCCGGGCAGATGCAGCGTCGCTTGGCCGCCTCGATCCACCTCAAGGACCGCGATCTCGGCGGCCTCGCAGCGCGCGACGGTGTCCGCCAGACCGGCGCTGGCGACGTCGTGCACACGACGGCCGAGCGTGAGCACGGCGGCCGCCGGGGTGAAGAGACGCACACAGGGCGGCGCGCCAGTCGCGCAGGCTTCAGCATCACGGAGGTTGAGGGCGTCGCCGGCGGCGAAATCGAGCGACCCGTGCCAATGCCAATCGACATCATCGAGCAGGGTGACTTTGCGGGGGGCAGTTGGCGCCGACGTACTCACAGCAGGACTCCGCTTGGACGCCGCCGATTGGGGCCGCCCGAGCAGCGGCAACGCAGCGCGCGTCAGCTTTGGGCGATGAGCCAAGCGAGAAACACGGGCGCCGCAAACAGCACGCCGTCGAGCCGATCGAGCATGCCGCCGTGTCCCGGTAGGAGCGTGCCGCTGTCTTTGGTACCGGAGGCGCGCTTGAACATGGACTCGGCCAGATCGCCAATCTGCGCGACGGTGCCGCAGGCTGCGCCGAGCACCAGCGCGTTGGACTGTGGGATCTGAGGCACAAGCAGCCAAGCGCACAGCGCGGCGCCACCAATGGAGGCGATCAGGCCGCCGACGGAGCCCTCGATCGTCTTCTTGGGCGAGACCAGCGGGTAAAGCTTGTGTCGACCCAAGCTGCGCCCTGCGAAATAGGCGCCGGTGTCGCCCGCGAAGACGATGACGAGCAGCGTGAGCAACGCCGCCGGGCCGAACGTGAATGGGCCAACTGGCGGGGCGATACCCGCGGGCGTGCCGGGATCAGGGAAGATCGCGATGGCGGTCAGGCACGCGGCCAGCATGCCGACGTAGCCCAGGGCGAGCAGGAGCGCCATGGCACGCCGGGCGGCGACGACCAGATCTTCGGGATGTGCCAGGCACCGCATCAACAAAACGATCGTCGCGAGAACGAACACCAGCGTCGCGCCATGCGGATGTAGCGCCGGCGCGACCACCAGCGTCGCGACCACCACGCTGCCGAGCCAGCGGTCACTCGGGCGAATCTCGGGCCACATACCGAGGAGCTCGTGCGCGCAGAAGGCGCCTGCAAGCCCGAGGATCCCGACGATAAGCGGCAGCGGACCGGCGAGCAGCAGCCAGATCAGGAGGGGCGCAAGGACGAGGCCTGTGGCTAAACGAGCGAGCAGGGTCAGGCTCCTTGATCGATGGACGAGTCTTCGTCAGCGGCACCGCCGGGGTGGTCATCTTCAGGCGGTAGCGGCCAAGCGCGACCGCGCCAGAAGACCCACCCCGCCCAGAGCAACGCCGGCAGACTCACGAGCTGGGATGTGGTGGCCATCCCCCACAACCACTCGCCGCGATCGTCGGCGCGGATGAACTCCACGAGGATGCGAAAGATGGCATAGAGGGCGAGGAACTGGAAGAAGAGCTCCCCCCGAAAATGGCGTCGTCGCCGGTAGCGCCAGTACCCGAGCGCAAAGATGATCGCGGCGGCCAGCGCTTCGTAAAGCTGCGTCGGATGAACGTGCAGCGATTGCGCCGCGGCCGTGGGGATCACGTGATCGTGGACATGACGGCTCCACGCTGGACTGAACCGCGGAAACGCGACGCCGGTGGGCCCATCGGTGACGCCGCCAAAGCAGCATCCGGCCAAGAAACAGCCCATGCGCCCAAGGATGAGGCCAAACGGCACGGCCCACCCGGCGAGGTCTGCGACGTCCCACATCTGCATTTTGCGGCGGTTCAGAAACCACAGCCCGACGGGCACGCAGAGCAGCAGACCACCGTAGAAGACGTAGCCGCCGTACCAAATCTTGAAGGCGCGCAGGCAATCTCGCTGCTGTCGACACAGACCGGTGGCTTGATCGCAGAGGTCGCCGAGGCCGGCGCTGAGGCACTGGGCGTCTGACGCGCAGGATCGACCGCCACCGAGCGCGAGCCCCTTGAGCTGCCCTGGATCGGTACACAAGTGCACGTAGTCCCAGAAATGGCCGTCGGCCAGCACGTGAAGAATGCGCGCGCCGGCGAGGCCGCAGACCATCATCAAGAGGCCGAGATCGAGGATGGTGTTGCCGTCCATCCCGCGACGAAGGCCCTCGCGGTGGGCGAGCAGGATGCCGGCGGTGATCCCGACCATCAGCAGCGTGAAGTAGGCCGGCAGCGTCGTGAATCCGAGGTCGAAGGAGGGATGCACGGTGACCTCAGTTCGGTGCCGCCGCAGCCGATCCGGCACCGCGACGAAGGAAGAGGAGCTCGAGCATGATCAGGGCGACACCGACCGAGATGCCGATGTCGGCGACGTTATAGACGGGCCACCGCGCGTCACCGACGAAGTTGAGGATGAAGTCGACGACGATGGTGTGCAGGTTCCGGTCGATGAGGTTGCCGATCGCGCCCGACAAGACGGCGCCGAGCGCGAACGTGCTCAGCGTCGAGCCCATCCAGCCGACCCAGATCGCCCAGATCATGCCCAACGAAGCGAGGACGCTGATGACGCTGAAAAAGGCGACTCGAAAGACGGGGTCCATGTCCCGCATGAACCCCCACGCGGCGCCCGGGTTCTCTGCGTAGACCAGCTTCATGAAACCGGCGATAACCGTGATTTCTCGGGACAGAAGCGCGATCTGTGCGCCCTTTGGCGGCACCTCGCTGGCGACCTCAACGACGTCGCGCGCGCGATACGTCGCGGTCTGCAAGAGCCTGTCGACCTGCCCTTGCGGCACCCGCCAGCGCTCCGCCAGGACCACGCCGAGCGTGCGGCTGGCGTCGGCGGCGTCGATGCGGACCCGCCGTGGCGGGGGAAAGCCCGTGCCTTGCGTCGCGATCAACTGGCGCGGCGCGCCGAGACCGTCGAGGGTCATGGCCGCTGTCAGGCCGATCGCGCGGTCGTAGCGCCAGACCCAGCGTTGACCGACGGCTGCGGCCACCTCACCGTCCAGCACGCCGCGATCAGCGAAGAGCTGCGCCACGGTGCGGCTGCCGTCGGCCTCGACCACCATGGGGTGTTGGTGCGTGGCGAGGTGGTCGATAGCGGCGAATTTGGTCCACTGATCCGCCAGCAGCAACAGCGCCGCCAGGGCGAACGCGGGCCAGCGCCACCTTGCGGCCGCCGCCCGCGCGGCGGCCTCCAGCGCGCGGTTTGCCCCATCGGCCGCCGCCGTATCGGTGGGGACCGCGGTCGGCGCGGATGATTCTGTTGTCGAATCAGGCGGTGGCATGGAGCTCCGTGGACGCCGCGGCCCGACAGGGACGGCGGAGAGTAGGCGCGGAGAGTAGGGTCCCCCTCGTTGACGCGTCAACGCAGCGCGGCACCGCGCTGACCGCGAACGCCGCCTGCACGGAGATGCGGCGAGCCAACTCACCGCGCGGCGCCTTGCCCCACCTCGGGTCACGGGACTACGCTGTGCGCCGAGCCGCGGAGAACGCTACCCTTCGCTCGCCGCGCGACGTCCGCCACGGGACACCATCGCCGCGGGTGACCATCGCCGCGGATGATCACCGCCGCGGAACACGATCGCCACGCCATGGCCGCCCTGAGCCCACCCCGCGAGGCCCGCCAGACAGGGTCCGCGCAACATCAACGAGGAACAGTCGTGCCGAGTCGTCGAACCCTGGTGTTGACCGCGAGCCCAAGCCCCCACGCGCTACCCGGCCTCCAACGCCGGGCCGACGCGGAGGGCGAGGCGCGCGAGACCACCGACGTCGCTGTGCGCGCGGCCCTTGAGACCGCGTCACTTGCGACCGCCATCGTGCTGGGCGAGGGCGACCAGCTGCAGCGCGCCGAGGTGTTGGGCTGGATTCGCCAAGCCCGCAGCGCTGGAGCGCGAGCGGTAGCCGTGGAGACCACGGGGCATGTGCTGGCACGCCAGGGCACCGCGGCGCAACTCAAGGCCGCAGGGCTGACGCACGTGTTCGTCGCGCTGTTTGGTGCGGACGCCGCGAGCCACGACTGGGTCGTCGGGGCTCCTGGGTCGTTTGACAGGTCACTGCGGGGCCTCAAACAAGCACGGGCCGCGGGCTTGCGCACGCAGCTGCTGATCCCGATCTTGCGACCGACGTTTCGCGCGCTGCCAGACCTGATTCGTCGCTCCCTAGCGATACGTGTGCACGGCTTCGAGTTCCGCGCGCCAATCGGCCCCGATCGCGTCGCCCATGGCCTGCACCCGCACCTAGCCCTCGCCGGCCCGTTCGTCGCGCGGGCCGTTCAGATCGCGCGCGCCGCGAAGCGAAGCGCCTGGACGTGGGGGGTGCCCGCCTGCGTGCTCGGCGACGCCGCTGACGCGATGATCGAGCGCCACGGGGGGCAGACCGTCATCGACGCGGCCACACCAACCGGCGAAGATTACGCTAGAACCGCCGGGGAACCGTGCAAGATGTGCGCATGGTCGGCACACTGCCCTGGCCCACTAGCGAGCTACGGCTACGGCTTCGCTGGCCTGCTCCCCCGCACGGACGCGCCACAAGACTGAAGATCTCGTCCCTCGCCGCGCGAGAGATGGGACGGAGGACCGGATGACGGAGATCTCACATCGCGCACGTGGCCATGAGCCGCAGCGCATCCCAGAAGCGCCGGTCTCCGTCGAGTCGGAGCACATCGACATCGAGAAGTTGGTGCGCGACGGCGTGCTCACGCGCGACGAGGCCCGCGCCCTGGAGCACAGCCAGCAGAGCGACAGCGGCGGCGCGATTCGCATGGAGGCCCTGCCGGAGACGCGCGGCAGTGGCGACGACAAAGACGCCGTCAAAGAGGCGGCCGTCAAACATAAGCGCCACTGGGTGCGGGTCACACGGGTCTGCAATCAGCGCTGTACGTTCTGCCTCGATTCGATGAATCAAGACGGCACGATGATCGACACGGACTCGCTGAAGGCCTACATCGCGCTGGGCCGTAAGATGGGGCGTGAGCGCCTGATCCTGTCGGGCGGCGAAGCCAGCGTTCACCCCGATTATATCGAGCTGATCCGCTATGGCCGCGAGGTCGGCTACGAGTGGATCCAGACCATCACCAACGGGATGATGTTCTCGTACAAGAAGTTCGCCAACCTCTGCGCCGACGCCGGTCTCAACGAGGCGACGGTCTCCATGCACGGCCACACCGCCTACCTGCAAGACCGCCTGACGGGCACCCCAGGCGCTTTCGTGACGGGCGTCAAAGGCATGAAGAACCTGATCGCGACCGACAAGGTCGTCGTCAACGTCGACGTCGTCATCAACAAGCAGAACTACAAACACCTGCCTGAGATCATTGAGTACTACTACAACATGTCGATCCGCGAGTTCGACCTGCTGCACATCATCCCATTCGGCCGCGGCTTCGACGAGCACCGCCACAGCCTGTTTTTCGATCTCAATGACGCGGTGCCCTACTTCCGTCGCGCGTTTGAGTGGGCCAACAAGCCGGGCGTCTATCTGTGGACCAACCGTCTGCCCGTGCCCTACCTCGAGGACTTTGAGCGCCTCATCCAAGATCCCCATAAGCTCACCTATGAGTTTGACGGCGGCCGCCACAACTTCGAGAGCTTCCTCAAGCGCGGCCTGAAGCCCGATTGCTGGGGCGAGCGCTGTGACTACTGCTTCCTCGACGGCCCGTGCCGCACCACGATGTTCCCATACCGCGGCCACTTGGAGGCGCGCACCTTTCCACTCGTGAAGATCGACAGCCAGACGGTGTGGTCCTCTACCGCCGCGCAGACCGTGTTTGAGGCGCAGAAGCCCGACCGCGTCATCCTCACCGCTCGGGACGCGACTGACGCCTCGCGCGCCCTGGCCGCGCTCGCGTTCGACGACGTTCCGGTGTCGCTCCTGCTCGACGACGGCGCGCTCGCCCTGCATATGCCGGCGCAGGCGAAAGACAGCGCCGACTCGCGGGTCGATCGCCTCGTTGTGCGCACCGTGGCCGACGCAGCGCGCTGCCTAGTTGGCGAGGATCGTGTGCCGGCGCCGATGACCGTGGAGGTCCTGCTCGACAGCGCGCTGGCCTCGTGGCTGCTCGCCCGACCCTCAACCGTCAAACACTGGGGCGATCGCCTGATTCTGACGCTGCAAGACCACGCCTATCTCAGCGGCTCGCAGCAGACCGACCCTGCGCCTACCACCCTGCGCAAGCTGGCCGGGCTTGGTGCTCGGCTCAAGAACGTACCGCGCTGCGTCGCGGGCGCGCCGACCGATCCCCACGATCACTTTCGGCTGGACGCCACCATGCTCGACAGCGGCGGCGATCTCGATCTCGATCAGTACGTGCACCACTACATCGACCACGAGTACTACGCGAAGAGCCTGCGCTGCAATCGTTGCGCCTTCTCCGATTCGTGCCGCGGCCTGCACGTGAACTACTTGCGCAACCACGGCTTCAAGATCCTGCGCCCGCTCGACAGCGACGGCGTGGAGGTCGAAGACGCCGGCTCGTTTGAAGACATCACGGCCGTGCTGAAGGACGCGACCGCGCAGACGGACCGCCGCGAGCGCAAGCGCATCGTGGGCATGCACCAACCGGCGCAGAGCGTGCGGGTCGCGCTCGGCGATACCCAGCTCGGCGGCGGCCCGACCAAGTAGCTGAACGACACAGCTGAAAGCCTAGGATCTCCGCGTCATGGCCAACATTGGCTACATCCAGATGGTGCGCCACTGCAACCAGAACTGTGGCTTCTGCTCGAATCCAGAGACGCCCTGGTTCCACGGCGAAGCCGAGGTGCGCGCGATCATCGATGACTTCGCGCAGCGCGACTATTTCGGCGTCATCTTCACGGGCGGCGAACCGACGCTGACGCCTATTCTGGCGGCCTCGATCGCGTACGCCCGGGGGCGTGGCCTGCACACGCGGATGATCAGCAACGGTCAGAAGCTCGCTGACCGGGCTTATCTGCACGAACTCGAACAAGCCGGACTCGACCACGTCCACATCAGTGTGCACTCGCACAATCGAGCGCTGGAAGACTTCCTCACCGGCACGCCGGGCTCGCTGGCCTGGGCGGAGGCGGCGCTGGACCACCTCGCCGACAGCGCCATTCGGGTCGACGTCAACGTCGTGATCAACCGGTACAACGCCGATCAGCTCCACGAGACCATCGCCTGGTTCGAGGCCCGCTTCCCACACGTGCGGCACTTCATCTTCAACAACCTCGACCCGAGCATCGGCCGCGCCCACACCAATCAGTATTTCACGCCGACCCTGCGCGCGATGGAGTACAGCCTGCAGCTGGCCATGCAGCGACTCAGCGCTGCCGGGCGCACGTTTCGGGTGGAGAAGGTGCCGCTCTGTTACATGGCGGGGTTTGAGCACTGCAGTACGGAGACCCGCAAGATCATCAAGTCAGAGGAGCGCATCGTTCACTTCCTCGACGAGAAAGGCACCGTGCGACAACAGCTGTGGGGGCACCATCAGGCCAAGGTCTGTGAGGTGTGCACGCTGCGCGCCATCTGCGCCGGTCTGTTTGATCGTGGCGAGGCGTACGATGAGGCCGAGCTGACGCCGGTGTTCGTCGATCCGCGTGAGGTGGTGCAGCGCGTCGCGGCGGATGAACGCAGCGATCCGGCGTGGCGCCGCTCGCAGCTGCGTGGTGCAGCAGGGCTTGTCGCTGCACCCGCGCAGTCGCGCGCGCCGGCGACGATGCCGCCTCCGGACGGCTCCAGGCTTGTGGCGCCGCAACACAACGCCAAACGCCGACGCGATCCGTGGCAGGATTGGCACCCGGTGACGCCGACGCCGACCGCGACTACCATCGCCGCTCGCTCCGATTCAGATGACCCACTGAGCCCGCCACCAAGCCCCGCCGTCGCAGGCGAGGGGGCACTTTGAACGGACCCGCGCCTTGACGCCCGCCGGACCCGGTGCTAGCCCGGTTCCCATCGCAAGGTGTTGCTCCCGGCCCCCTCCGGAAGCCACCACCCACAGCAGCCCGCCTCAGGCGGGAAACAGGGGAGACCTCCCATGGCACAGCACACTCTTGAGCGCTTTGACGCCAACACGAACACGGCCGTATTGAGCCTGGACGCCGGCGTCTATCCGATCGACGCGGTCTACGGCGCAGCGTACGCCTTGATCGACCGGGCTTTTGTCCTGCTCGACAAGGAGGCGAACCCCAGCGGCAAAGGCAGCCGCTTTCTCGTGCAGCTCCGCGGTAAACGCACGTTGGATCAGGCCGGCGTTGAGGCGTTGTCGGGCGAGTTTGGCAACGAGCTGCTCAGCCAGGCCCTGCGTCGCAAGGTCGTCAAGCAGAACAACAAGATCATCGAAGAGATCGTGACGCAGGCCATCGCTGGCGCGACGGGCGCGAGCCTGCCGCAGGATTTTGTCGACGACGATGACGACGACTTGGATTTCCTCGACGACCCGCTGGGCATCGCGGTGCCGTGGGAAGAGAAGTTCAAGACCGACACGAAGAAGGGCGCCTAGCCAAGCAGCGACGGCGTCCACAAGCTGCCAGAACCCGGCAGCCAAGAGGCTGGCCCGCGAGCCTGGTGGCGATCGCAGGTGGAGCGGCTCGACGACGACGTTCAGCGACGACGACGTTCAGCGACGACGATATTCAGCGACGACCCGCACGAGCGGCACCCAAGCGCGCGCGCAATTGAGGAGGTCCTATGGCCACCCAGCACACGATTCAGCTACACCGTTCAATGTATATGGCGCAGGCGGTTCGCGACGCGATCCGTGTCTTCGAAGACTTCGCGAACTTCGCCATGGTCAGTGATGAACATCACTACACCGTGACGATCCAAGACGTGGACCCAGAGGTCGATGGCGACCTCGCCGGCGAGTTCTGTAACTTCGCCTTGGCCCACACCATCGAGCGCAAGCGGCGCACGCCCAAGTAGGCCTCGGGCCCAGCAATTGGAGCTATTCATGAGCGCACCCCGCCTCGACGAGCTGATCAGCCTTCGCAAGGTCAACGGCGATTTCGCCCTGCCCTTCAACCAGCGACCGGTCGGCGACGACTTCATCATCTCCAACGACCTCGGCGACATGACCTTTGTCACGCCGACCGAGCTGCAGAAGTTGGCCTACGGCACGATCGCCAAGGACGAGCCGCTGTACGCGCGGCTGGCTGAGAAGAACTTCATCGCGGCTGAGGTCGACATCTCCGCGCAGGCGGCGCGCTGGCGGTCGAAGAACCAGTTTCTGTTCTACGGCCCAACGCTGCACGCGTTTGTGCTCACCGGTCGCTGCAACTTCGGGTGTCAGTACTGTCACAGCTCCATCGTCGGCATGCACCGCACCGACACCGACATGTCGATCGAGGTCGCCGAGCGCGCCGTGGATATGGCGTTTCAGACGACGAGCCCTGGCATCACCATCGAGTTCCAGGGCGGCGAGCCCATGGCGGCGTGGGAGGTCCTGCAGCACGTCATCGAGTACGCGCGACAGAAGAACGCACTGGTCGGCAAGGCGCTGACGTTCTCGCTGGTCAGCAACCTGAGCTTGATGACCGAGGAGAAGCTGGACTATCTGCTGGAGCGGAAAGTTCAGATCTGCACCAGCATCGACGGACCGAAAGACCTCCACAACAAGTACCGCATCTACCGCGACGCGGACGGCTTCGATGTCACCACTGGCTGGATGAAGCGCATCAACGAGCGCTACGTCGAGATGGGCCTCGACACCAACCTGTATCGCGTCGAGGCGCTCCCCACCGTGACGCGCGCGCTGCTCAGCCGGCCGCGCGACCTCGTCGACACCTTCGTGGAGCTAGGCTGCCGCGCCGTCTTTCTGCGCAAGCTCGATCCCTTCGGTTTCGCCGCGCGCACGGCCAAGACGATCGGCTACTCGATGGAGGACTACATCAAGTTCTACACCGAGGCCGTCGACTACATCATCGAGCTCAATAAACAGGGTGTGCAGGTGATGGAGCGCAACGCCGCCATCATGCTGAGCAAGATGATCGCTGACTACGAGCCCAATTATCTCGACCTGCGCAGCCCCGGCGGCGCGGTCATCGGGCAGATCGGTTACCACCCGGATGGTCGCGTGTACTCCTCCGACGAAGGCCGAATGGTGGGCGCCATGGGGGACGACGCGTTCTGCATCGGCACCCTCGACAACACCTACCAAGAGATCATGACCTCTGCGTCGACCCGTGCGCTGGTCATCGCCGGCACCAACTTCGGCCAGCCCGACTGCGTGAGCTGCGTGTACCGCCCCTACTGTGGGCAGCAGCCGGAGTACAACTACAAGACGCAAGGCACGATCAACGGGCGGATGCGTGACAGCACTTGGTGTCGCAAGCACAAATACATCTTCGACTACCTCGCCCGCCGTCTGCACGACGCCGACGCGGAGGAGATGGCGATGTTCGACCGTTGGACCACGAACCGGCCGCAAGAGCACTTCCTCCAAGAGAGCGGCCAGATCTAGCGGCGACCCCTGTCGCGGCGTCACGCGCGTCACCGATGCCGTCTGCCACAGCTGGTGGCCGACTTTTGGGCGCTGTGCGCGATGAATGCTGGCGAGTTCTGGCGCGTCCGGACGCATTGCAGGAAACGTCGCGGTGTTGGTAGCATGCTGCGCCCGACGAGCTGCTTACTGCCCCTGGAGGCCTTCATGATGCGTCTCTCCGCTTTGATCCTTCCGATGCTCGGTGCGCTCTTGGTGCCATGTTTGGTGCTGGCCAGCCCAGCGGCGGTAGACCAGCCGGGCAGCCAGCCAGCGCCGCAGCCAGCCGCCCAGCCCGAGCCACAGCCAGCCGCCCAGCCCGAGCCACAGCCAGCCGCCC
>CALGHC010000228.1 GCA_937915965.1 uncultured Myxococcales bacterium | reverse complement strand
CCGACGAAGCCCTGCCCGTCGTACGACATCACCAGCCGGGCCCGCCCGCGTCCCCTGCCACCCTCGTCATCGCGCCACTCGACGACCAGCTCGCGGTCAAAGATGCGACCGACGATGGAACCGGTGACGCGCCCCTCGGAGCTCTGACCTCGGTACGAGCCGGCCAGGCCGCTTTCGCCCGCTCCCTCGCCTGCGCGCACCAGCAGCACGCCACGATTGGTCTGCCAGTTGCCCTCCCACCGCACGGGTGCCGGGCCGGCTGGCTGTTCGGCGACCGGCTTGCTGGCGCCGCACGCGGCGAGCGTGATCGTCATCGCAGCGGCGAGAAGAAGCGCTGGCGCAAGGCTGGGTCGGCTCCGGTTCATCTCTCCCTCCAGGTCGCCGCACAGCCTACAGCGGTCGCCACCGGGGGTACAAGGCGTTCGGCGACGCTGCACTTGTCCGCCGCACATACCCAGCTCGGTCAGGGGAGCGAGTCGACAAATTGCACATAGACATATGGCCAGGACTTGCTGTATATCAACTTGTCAAATCGCCAGCCACAATGGCTTGCCGCGCGGCTCAGTCCTGGCAGACTCTCGGCAATAGATGCTGCTGGTGGGTGACCGCGTTCCGCCCGCTTCCCACCTGCGTCGCACACACACCGGACGGAGCCGAGATGCCACTCTCTGCCGTGCCCCCCCCTCGCCGATGGCTGTCCCTGGGCCGACTGGGCTCGTCCCAACGTCAAGTGGTGCGAGGACAACCTGTGCGCCTGGATTACGACCCCGGCAAACACCTGGTCCAATCTGCTCTACATCATCCTGGGCGTGGTGATGTGGCAGCTCGCGCGCGGGTCGCGCTCGCGCGCGCTGCGGCTCTTCGGGCCCGCCTCGATCGCGGTCGGCGTGTCGTCGCTGGTCTACCACGCGTCCTACACGTACTTCTTCCAGTTCTTCGACTTCGTCGGCATGTTCATGTTCGCTTTCCTCATCGTCGTGCTCAACTCGCTGCGCCTGGGCTGGTTCCGCGACCGGGCCGCGCCGTGGGTGTGGGCCGCCGGTGTCTTGCTGTTCAGCGCGCTGGTGCCGGTGCTGACAGCGGCAAACGTGCCGATCCAGCTGCTGGTGCTGGCGCTGATCATGACCTCATTGGTGCAGGAGGCGCTGTTGGTCCGTCGCAGCCGCGCGCTCGCCGACTACCGCGTCTTCGCCGTCGCGCTGGCGCTGATCACCGTCGCCGCGACCTGCTCGGCGATGGACCTCACGCGCATCTGGTGTGATCCCAGCGACCACTGGCTCCAGGGGCACGCCGTCTGGCACGTGCTGACGGCGCTGTCGCTGATGGCCCTCTACGTCTTCTACGTGCCCTTGCTTGAGACGCCGGTTCAGGCGCCCGAGGCGACCACCCGGGCCGGAATAGCCTCTGCGTCGGTCTCGCCGGACGCGCGTGGCGCGGGCCCTCCGTAGAGGACACGCAGCGCGTCGGTGCGCGTGAGGATGCCGACCACCTTGCCGCCGTCGAGCACAGGCAGGCGGCCGACGTCGCCGCGGGTCATCATCTCAAGAGCCTCTTCGACCGTGGCCTCGCTCGAGACGGTGAGCACGTGATGGGTCATCGCGCTCGACACCGGCTGATCGAGGGTGCCGCGGCGCGCGTGGGCAGCGATGTCGCGCCGCGAGACGACTCCGGCGAGGCGACCGTCGACCAGGACGGGCGCGCCGCTGTGCTTCCATTTCGTCAGCGTGTCGCGCAGCTCGCCGAGGCTGAGGCTGGCCGCGACCGTGCGCACTGGCGTGGACATCACCTGGCTGACCCGCGCGGGCGACAGGGCGGTGTCTTGGAGGACCTGCATGACCTGATCGAGCACGGCGGCAGCGTCGACATCGCGGAAGCTGGCCGAGGCGACCTCGGCGTCACCGGTGCAGTGCATCGACGCGAGGAGCGCCGTCGCCTCGATCTGCGGAACCTGCGAGCGGGCGATCACCTGCACCCGGCCGCGCGGCATCGCGAAGATCGCGACGAGGGCGTCGAGTCCCTCGAGTCGCAGCGCTTGCTGCACGATCTCGCCGAGGCTGCCGGCGACCCGGTCGAGGCTGACCGGGGCGACGCCGACGTAGCCGGCGTTGATGTGTTGGACCGTGGTCTGGGCGAAGAGCGACCCGAGCAGGCCTCGCTGGTCGTCGCTGAAGCTCGAGCGCACAAATCGGTTGACCACCTGCAGGCACGCGCCCTTCTCAAGCAGCCAGGCGACCGCGTCGGCGTCCCGTGCGGTCGTCGTCGGCCAGGTCAGCGAGCTGGTCGCCCGGTAGATCCCGGCCAGCAGCGCGGTCGCCTCGATCGGCGCGAGCTCGACCCCGCGGCCGTGCAGGAACTCGACCAGCAGCGTGACCGTGGCGCCCACCGCGTCGATATGTTCCAGCGTGCCGACGAGGTCCTCGTCGCTGGGCGGCGCGCGGTCGAATATGTGCAGATCGATCCGGTTGCCCGGAGTTGTCAGGCGCTCAAAGAGCGCGGGCAGGGCGCCGAAACGGCTGGCGCGCCTGCAGTTGACCAGCACGACCCGGCTGACCCTGGCTGCGTCGACCCCACCTGCGGGGATTGTCGGGAATCGGTCCTTGTGCAGGGCCATGAAGTCGCGTACCGGTCGGCTGACCGGCAGCTCCATGACCATGCGCGCGCGGCCGTACAGCCGGCTCGCAGCGATCATCGCGGCGAGGTCGTCGAATTGCGGCATGTCACGACAGACGATGATCTGCATGGCTGACCTGAATGACCTGAACGCTCGCGCCGGCCGTAGCTGGAGCCTAGGGGGGCTGTCAGGAACGAACTCTGCTCCTGGTGAGTGTAGCACCATCGCACCCGATCGGCAGTGAACGAGTGTGGCACGGTGGCCTGCACACCCCAGGGTGCGCTCGCAACGGTGCTGGGGCGTTGCGCAAGTTCGACCGGTTGGCCAAGACTGGGTTGGCGCGATGGCCCGGGGCGGGCAACCGGCCCCGGCCGCCAGCACCTCCCAGAGCCAGCACCTCCCAGAAATGGGGAGACCGCAGGGAACGAACGGAGGCAACATGTCCCAGGTCGCCAAGCCCGCCACACGCTCCGAGATCGGCCCGCCACGACAACAGCCGACGACCGCGCCCGCTGCGAAGCCCGTCGAGGGCGGCACCGCTGGCCTGCAGAATCAGCTCGGTTCGATGGTCTACGGCAGCGCCCGTCAGGCCGTCTCGCCCGACGTCGCGACCCGCCCGTACACCGTGCAGCCAGGCGACACCCTCAGCGCGATCGCGCTGCGCGAGGGCGGCGGCGTCATCAGCTGGCAGGAGCTCGCTCGCAGCAACGGCCTCGCCAACCCGAACCTGATCTTTCCCGGCCAGATCATCGTCTTGCCCTCCGCACAGGCAGGCCCAGGGGCGGCGCAGCCGGTCGCGCCGAGCACCGCGCCGACGCAGCCCCCGCCCTTGCCCGATCC
>CALGHC010000227.1 GCA_937915965.1 uncultured Myxococcales bacterium | reverse complement strand
CCGTTGTCCACAAGCCAGGGAGCTGATCCATGAACCGACGCCACATCACAGTCTCCGTCTGGCTGAGCGTCGCCGTGGTCCACAGCGCATGCGGCCCGGCCAGGCCGGCGGCGTCGAGCACGGCTGCGGTCTCCGACGCAGCTCCGTCGGAGGCGACCCCGGGCACCGACTCGACCTCGGGCGGCGACGTGGCCGAAACGGCCAGCACCGCCGACGCGACCGGCCAGTCCGACAGCAGCGCGCAGGCGTGCGAGCCAGTCAGCGGCGCTGCGCTTGGCGATGACTTCTTCGTCGACATCTCCGCGGCCAGCGGGATTCGCGTCGACAACGTGATCTTCGGCAGCGCGACGCCGGTCCCCATCAATGACCACAGCCGGCTCGGCTTCGTCGACCTCGACGGCGACGGCCTCGACGACATCGTCACGCACAGCCTCTATCCCAACCCGCAGAAGGGCATCCCCTTCGAGCACCTGATCTATCGCAACAACGGCGACGGCACCTTCGCGCATGTCTCGGACCAGAGCGGCCTGCGCGACGTCCCGGCGGGCTTCCTGGCGTTCGGAGATATCGACAACGACGGCGACCAGGACTGCTTTGCGGGCCTCGACGTGCAGCTCCCCGGCAAGACCCACCAGATCCTGATCAACGACGGCAGCGGCAAGTTCAGCGCCAAGGCGGCCAGCGGCGTCGAGGGGCTGCCCGCCGTCGCCGGCAACGCCGTCTTCGCCGACTTCAACGGCGACGCCAGGCTCGACCTCTTCGTCGGCATGGGCCACACCTCGTACAGCGCCGCGAACCGCCTGCTCTTCGGCAACGGCGACGGCACGTTCAGCGACAAGAGCGGCCAGCTCGGCAGCAACCCGCCGCACCCGACCAACGGCTCGGTGGCATGCGACTACGACAACGACGGCGACCTCGACATCTTCGTGAGCAACTACGGCGTCAGCGTCGCTGCCGGCCACAACACCCTCCACAACAACGACGGCAACGGCGTCTTCGTCGAGGTCGGCGCCCAGACCGGCTTCGCCTACCAGCTGACCGGCAACACCTGGCTGGTCGAACAAGGCGTCCTCAGTGGCGACGAGCCCAACCCAGGCGCCAGCGGCCCGATCGGATCCAACGGCTTCGGTCTGGACTGCGGCGACATCAACAGCGACGGCATGATCGACATCTTCGCCACCGCCATCAGCCACCCGGTCGCGAGCGACTACTCGCGCAAGTGGAGCGACCCCACGCAGGTGCTGATCAACAAGGCGGGGCCCGATGGAACGAAGTTCACCAACGAGGCCGTGAGCCGCAAGCTGCCCTTCAACGAGGGAGACGTCGACGGCGCGCTGGTCGACTTCGACAACGACGGCCGCTTTGACCTGTCGAGGTCACGCGACAAGAAGTACGAGGGCTCGTACACAGGCGTGAACCAGAAGGCGTGGTTCGGCCTGGCCCACCAGCAGGCCGATGGCACTTTTGTGGCGGTTGGACCGCAGAGCGGCATCAACGCGCTCTCCTACCAGAGCGCCGCGAGCCTGACCGCCTGCACAGACGACGCCCAGTGCGGCGGCGCCGAGAAGTGCCTCGCCAAAGCATGTCGGCTGCCCTGCTCGGGCAACGCGGACTGCACCGCCGACGACGAGGTGTGTCACAGCAGCGGTTTCTGCAAGGGCCTGCTGCGCATGAAGAATGCGCAGAATCACGCCTGGTCGGACGTCGACGCAGACGGCGACATGGACCTCCTCGTCGGCGGCCGCGACACGGGTGGCGGCCGACCGAATTTCCTGTTTCGCAACGAGGTCGGCGCCAAGACCCCCTGGATCGAGCTCCTCCTGGTCGGTGACGGCGCGGCCATCAACCGCGACGCCATCGGCGCGCGCGCGACCCTCGCCTTCGCGGGCGGCCCGGCCCTGCTGCGCGAGGTCAAGAGCAGCCGCGGGATGCACAACTCGATGGACAGCCGCTGGCTGCACTTTGGCCTGGGCGCCAACGGCTGCGAGTACACGGTCACGGTGCGTTGGCCCGACGGCAAGACGGCGACGTTCGGCGCCGACAAGCTGGCCGCGAGGGCGCGCTACAAGGTCACGTACCCCGACCAGCTATCGGTGTGGACGAAGGGGTGACGGGCGCGTGGACCACGGGGCGACGGTCCAGGTGGAACCAGTCAGCCGAACAAGGGACGCCAGAGCCGGCGCTACTCGTTCTCGTTGTCGCGGAAGATCGCGCCCGTGCCGACCTGGCATTCGGCGCGGGTCGTCGTCGGGTCTGCGCGGCCGACCAACTGGAACGTCGACCAGGTCCCGTCGCAGTCCAGGTCGCCGTACGCGGTCGCCGTGTATTGCGCCGCTGAAAGCACCCCCGAGCTCTCAAACGAGTACACGTAGCTGTGCTGGTCGGTGATCGCGAACTTGAGGGCTGACCACGTGGGGTTGTTCCACTCGCCGGGCGCAGAGTCGCAACGGTGGTCGCCGTCGCTGTCGTTCTCTGGTCGACAGCAGGGGTGGATGGCGCTGGCTGAGGTGCCGCCGGGGGTGACGTTGGCCTGATCGGGAAACTGGCAGTCGATCTTGATGCCTGTGTCCTTTTGTGTCCGTGGAGTCATGAAGTACGCGGCGGCTCCCTTCTTGATGAGATCGAGCATCTCGTTTGGCTCGGCGAGTGCCGCGGCTCTCGCTGCGGCGGCCGCGCCTCCGTCGGTCTCCTCTGGCGTGACCGCCTTTCCGGACCGGTCGATCCAACCACTGCGACCGTTCAGGCTGGCGAGCTTGCCGAGAAAGGGCGTCGGCTGGTCGTCGAACTGCGGCGTGATGACAAAGGTGCCGTCGCGATCGACGTAACCCCAGCGGCGCTCGAGCCGGGCGGGCACTGGGAAGGCCCATTTCTGGCCAAGGAATTCGAAGAAATCCGAGTCGAGGCGGACGCGGTCGAATTGCGGGTTCGTTGTGAACTTGCCGTCTTTGTCGATGAAACCCCACTTGTCGGCGACCTCGACCGCAGCCCGGCCGTCGACGAAGCCACAGTCCCACGCGTCGTCAAACTGCGGATTGATGGCCAGCTTGCCGTCCCTGTCGATGAAGCCGTATCGGTTGGCCATCTCGACCGGCGCGAGCCCGTCAGTGAAGTAGCCAGCCGACTCGAACTGGGGCGTGATCACCAGCTTGCCCTGCCCGTCGACGTAACCCCACTTGTCGCCCAGCCGCACCGCAGCGCGGTCTTCGGAGAAGGAGAGGGCGCGGTCGAACTGTGGGTTGATGGCCAGCTTCCCCTCTTTGTCGATGAAGCCCCACCTCTTGCCCAATTTCACCGCCGCCAGCCCATCGTGGAAGCTAGCCGCACGATCGAACTGCGGGGTCACGACGAGTTTGCCGTCGAGATCGATGAAACCGTGCTTGTCGTCGAGCACCACCATGGCTCGACCCTCGGAGTCAGGCAGCGCCTCGTCGAACTGTGGGTTGACGGCGAC